>NZ_RJVZ01000005.1:0-130391 GCF_003944215.1 Streptococcus oralis
ATTGTAACTCCATATCTATTCGAGATTCTATGTAAATTTTCTGACGAAGGAACATTTTCACCACTTTCCCAATTTGCAACAGCACTCTTACTATTTAAATCTAGAGCATAAGCTAAATCTTCTTGAGTTTCACCCATGCTTAATCTTAAACTTTTAATATTGTTTGCCAATTTATTCATTTTATATCACCTACATACTATACTGGAATAAAACAAAGTTTTCAAAATAATGAATTATAGAATATTCTATACAATGTAATTAAAATCAATGATACCAGAATATTTTTATATTCTAACTAAATAAAAACTTGAATTCAATTAATAATACTCATACTATTATTTTATCATAAATTAAAAAATTTCTTAGAATCACATTAAATTCTACCTCCTAAACTTGAAAAATAATTTATTTTCTCCACACCAAAAAACCCACCCAATGGGCAGGTTTTATCTGTATTATTCAGCTAGATTAAGCTTTACCTTCTGAACCGAATACGTCGATACGTTCTTCAACTGATGCTTGGATAGCTTTTACACCATCAGCCAAGAATTTACGTGGGTCGAAGAGTTTCTTCTTGTCGTATTCAGCTTCGTTTGCTTCGTAGTCGCGAGCAAATTTACGAGTTGCGTTAGCGAATGCGATTTGGCATTCAGTGTTAACGTTAACTTTGGCAACACCAAGTTTGATAGCTGCTTGGATTTGGTCATCAGGGATACCTGAACCACCGTGCAATACGATTGGGAATCCTGGTACAGCTTCAGTCAATTTTTGCAAGTGGTCAAGGTGAAGACCTTTCCAGTTTGCAGGGTATGGACCGTGGATGTTACCGATACCAGCTGCCAAGAAGTCGATACCAGTTGCAACCATTGCTTTAGCATCTTCGATTGGAGCCAATTCACCATCACCGATGATTCCGTCTTCTTCACCACCGATAGTTCCAACTTCAGCTTCTACTGATACACCATTTGCGTGAGCAAATTCTACAACTTTACGAGCTTTTTCAAGGTTTTCTTCAACTGGAAGGTGTGAACCGTCAAACATAACTGAAGTATAACCAACTTGAATACACTCAAGTGCATCTTCGTAGTGACCGTGGTCAAGGTGGATAGCTACTGGTACAGTGATACCCATTGACTCAACAAGGTTAGCGATCAAGTTGCGAGCAACTTTGTAACCACCCATGTATTTAGCAGCACCCATTGAAGTTTGGATCAAAACTGGAGCTTTTTTAGCTTCTGCTGCGCGCAAGATAGCTTGAGTCCACTCAAGGTTGTTTGTGTTAAATCCACCAACTGCATAACCGTTGTCACGAGCTGCTTGGACAAATTTTTCTGCTGAAACGATTGCCATTTGTCAGGCCTCCTATATATTTTTTGGGACATCCCATTTACATTGTTCATTTTATCACTTTTTGACAAAAAAAGCTAGTTTTTCCCATACTTTAGATTGAATTTCTTACAATTAAAGCAATGTAAACCTTTTCTTTCCCCTAGTCTTGCACGACTTTAGGATAACGCATGAAGAAGGTCAAACGCTCATCTTGCATCTCAAAATGATAAGGTAATTTCTCATGTTCTAATAGACTCTTGACCACAAAGAGTCCCATTCCTGAACCCTTAGCCTTGCGACTAGCATTGCCAGAAAAAGACTGGGCCAATTTTTCTTGTTCTTCAGGACTACAGCTATTCTCGATAAAGAGTTCCCCTTCTCTCTCCCCGATGCGGACCAAGCCGCCTAGAGTGGAGTGCTTGATGGCATTGCTGATGAGATTCGATAGGATTAGTTTCATGACAGATGGATTTATGTAAGCCTGCTGATGGGTCAGGCTAATGTCTATCTGAACTTTTCTTTCCTTGGCTAGTAAAGTATAATCCTTAACCAGAGTTTGCGTCATTTGGAGTAGGTCAATTTCTTCCTTCTCCTCTCGCAATTCCTGAACAGAAGAAAGAGAAAGTATCTGAAGAACGTGGTGACTGAGGTCGTCCACAATCCCCAAGGCAACTCCCAGATAGTGGTCTCTATCTTTATAACGACCGATATTTTCTTTCATATTTTCGATTAGGATTTTGAGACTAGCCAGAGGTGTTTTTAATTCATGAGAAGCTCCTCGTAGGAACTCAACCTTCATCTTCTCCAGCTGGAGAATGGCTTCATTCTTCTCATGCAAGTCCGCAATAACTGTCAAAAGGTGCTGGTAGAGGCTATTGATCTGTTCCTTAAGATCACCTATCTCATCCTTAGAATCCACACGCAATCGCACTTCAGCATCTAGTTCCATCATTCGACGGGTCACCCGCTTGATTTCCAAAATCGGGGCAACAATGGTCCGAGCATAGATATAGGCCACCAAGAGGGAAATTAGAAAAGATGCCAGTAAGGTATAGGGAAGAAATTGGAGACTAATCTGCTCTGCTTCCTTTTGCAAATCCATGGAAGCTAGAAATTGCAGAGTCATGGTGCTACCATCTTGCGTTTTCACCTCACGCTCCTCGATAAAGAGAGAGGTGGTCTGGCGGTCTGTGTCTAGAGGAAGGTTGTCCTTGACTTCTAACTTGTCCTCTGTCATCTCTCCCTTGACGGCCCCCTTGATATCACTAGTCTGGGAATACAAGTCTAATACTTGCTCGATACTCTGCCTATCCTTTCCTTCTAGGGACTGGGAAATGGCTGTCGCTTTCTGACCAATGCTTTCCTGACGATGACTCAGATAAGTCGAGGGAAAGAGAAAATAAATAGCTAAATGAAGACAAATAACCAGAACACTAAAAATCGAGAAGGTATAGATAAATATCTTTGTAAATAAACCTGTTCGTTTCATTTTCGCTCCAATTTATAGCCAACATTGCGCACAGTGAGGATACAATCCAAGTCTAACTTTTTCCGCAGTTCCTTGATATAAACATCAATAACACGGTCAAAGGGGACCTCATCTGTCGCCTTCCAGACAGCATCGATAATCTGAGAACGAGTCAAGGCCCGTCCTTCATTTTTCACCAGATAGTCCAGAATTTCCAACTCTTTGGCATTGATAGCCACTTCTTGACCTGCTAGGCTTGCACTGTAGCTCTCAAAGTCCACCTTGGTATCCTTATAGGAGAAGATTCGTCCCGTATCGTAGTAGCGCTTGAAAATCGCGTCTACCCTCACTTTTAAGAGAGACAGGGAGAAGGGTTTTTCCAGATATCCGTCTGCCAGAGAAGCAAAAGCACTCATCTTGTATTCCTCATCCTGAAAGGCGGTCAACATCAGGACAGGGACCTGACTGGTTTTACGAATCTCAGCTAGGACTTCGAGGCCATTGAGCTTGGGCATCTGGATATCCAGCAGTACTAGAGCAACTTCATAGCTGGAAAATTTTTCCAGAGCTTCCTGACCATCTGCTGCTTCAATGGTTTCATAACCACAATCCATCAAATAGTCACTGATCCCCTCACGAATCATCTCCTCATCTTCTACAATTAAAATTTTCATAGAAAAACGTTTCACATTCCTTTAAATTTCTTGTAAATTATATCAGTTTCATCCTGAAAGGAAGAGTCCTTATCAAGACAAAACAGATAAAAATGCTACCTATATTATACCCCATTTAGGGGAGAATAGGTAGCAAGTTTTTTATTCGCTATCGAGCAAGAGCTCTTTTGGTTGTTTTCTGAGGAGATTGCTTGAAGCAAGTGCCATAACAAGAACGACTAGAACTAAAGCAAGAACAAAGACGATGATAAAGTCTGATGTCTGAATGGAAATGTCTAGACTCGACAAGGTCTTGCTAAAGCCATCTACTTCTGCACCACCACCAAGATTAGATGCTTGAGCAGCCTTGCTGGCTTGCTTGGCAACACCTGAAGTAACATTGGCAAGGACGGTGTTTCCGATTGCACGAGCTGTATAGTTGGCTAGGAAGTAAGCAGAAACGAGAGCAGGGATGGCAATCAGGATAGATTCGGTGATGAATTGACCCAAGATACTTGCCTGCTTGAGACCGATAGAGAGGAGAATTCCCACTTCCTTGCGACGGGCGTTGATCCAAAGGCTGAGTAAGAGGGCAAGGAGAAGGACTGAGAAACTCAAGCTACCCCAGAAGAGGAGATTAGCCATCTTGTACATACCAGAGATGGATTGCTCAAGAGCTGGGTAGTTAGAGGAGCTCTTCACAAGTGTGTAGCTCTTCCAGTTGATACCGCTGATGCCATTCAACTCTTTCATGACATCATCCAAGTTCTTGTCTGCTGTTACAAAGAAGGTTGCGTCCCCATAAATGGCTGTGTCTTCTGTGTATCCATAAAGTTTTGCAGCAGTGTGAATGTCTGTGATAGCTGTGTTTTCATAGAGTTCTTGTGAATAGGTTACTGCCGACTTATTGTGACCATCAAAGAGTCCCTTGATTGTCACTTCAACTGTTTCCTTGGCTCCTTTTTCATTGTCTGCATCGTAGATATTGGAGTCTAGTTTGACCTTATCTCCGACTTTCCAGCCATGTTTGGCTGCCAAGTCCTTGTGCATGAGGATCTTGTCTTTGTCGTCGTTGGTTAGGTGCTCACCTTCAACCAGCTTATATGAGCCAGAGACAAATTTATCTTCTTTAGAGGAGTCATTGACACCTGTAAGCATCAAGCTGCTTCCAAACCGTTTAGCACGGTCAGCAGTGAGATTTTTCTTGGTTTCTGGCGTTTCAATCAAGTCGTATCCAGTCAAATCTCCGATAGCGTTGATGCGTTTAACATAAGACTCGATGGCCTTGTTTTCGGTAATTTTTTTGATATCCTCACCCTTGATATTCCCAGCACCTCGAGGCGTTCCTTGATTGACGCGACGATTGATTTGCATGGAGAAGCTGTTGGTGATATTTTTAAAGGTCTCCTGAGAAGCCTTGGCAGTAGCTCCCTTGATCGACAAGCCGACCAAACTCAAGCTCGCCATGAGGAGAATAATCAGGAAGATAACAATCGATTTGAAAAACTTCCTTGTAACATAGGCAAATGCGTTGTGTAACATAGGTTCCCTTTCTAGATTTGATTTTATAATTCTATCAAAACAAGCTCATATTATTTAGTAGTATTGCGAGTTTCAGTCAGTTTCTTGTCCTTCAACTCAAGTGTAATATCTGACGCTTGCGCCACTTCTTTACTATGCGTAACGACGATTACACATTTACCTGTTTTCTCGGCAAGTGATTTGAGCAGTTCGATAATATCTCCAGCAGTTTTAGGGTCCAGATTTCCTGTTGGCTCATCAGCTAGAATAACTGGAGCTTCTGACACCAAACTGCGAGCGATGGCAACACGTTGCTGTTGCCCACCTGATAACTGGAGAACATTCCGCTTGATCTGACTTTCATCCAAACCAAGCTCAAGAAGGGTATCCTTAGTCGCCTTTTTGTTGACCAAGCGGATATTTTCCAGTGGAGAAAGATAATCAATCAAATTATAATTTTGAAAGACCAGAGAAATATGGTGCATGCGATGGTAAGAATATCCCTTATTCCGAATGTCCTCTCCTTGGAAAAGGATAGAACCTTCAACAGGACTATCTAGACCAGCCAGTAGGGACAAGAGAGTGGATTTTCCTGCTCCTGACTCACCAATGATACTATAAAATTTTCCGGGTTCAAAATTATACTTGATCTGATATAAAACTGCTTCAGCAGTGTTCTTATAACGGTAGGTAACATCTTGCAATTGTAATAAAGTCATGATTTCTCCTTCTTATACTCAATGAAAATCAAAGAGCAAACTAGGAAGCTAGCTGCAGGTTGCTCAAAGCACAGCTTTGAGGTTGCAGATAAAGCTGACGCGGTTTGAATTTGATTTTCGAAGAGTATTAACTAATAGATGATAAAATTTCCTTAGGTGATTTTCTAAATAAGAATACGAAACAAAGAGCTACAGACAAACAACTAATCAGTAGCAGAAAGACATAGGATTCTGCAAAGGATAGGAGACTGGTTGATAGACTGCTTGCTTTAGCTAGCGTATCTTGTAAGGTTGCCTGATCTCCACTGGCTAGTACAGTTTGGAGTAGATAGGATGTAATGGCCTTTCCAGCAATAAAGGATGGAAGCAAAGCTCCAAGAGATACCAAAACTACCTCTAAACAGAATTGTAGGAAGATCGAACTCTTGTCTTTTCCAAGTGCGAGTAAAATTCCCACTTCGTAGACTCTTTCTCTCAACCAGAGAGACAAGACCAAAATTAAGGCTCCAGCTCCAGCTATCATAATCCCATAAAGGAAGATGGTTAGGAAGGTTTGGAAGGTTGCAACTGAGTCTTTGATTTGTTCAAAGGCCTTGTTTTCCTTCTCAACTTGGTAACCTTGATTTTCCAAGGCCAAGTTTTCCACCTGCTTCATGAGTCCGTCCATTTCCTTGGGATTTTCTACATAGAAGCGCGCTGCACTGACTTGAGGTTCACTATTTCCCAAAAGGCTTTGGCTACTTTCATAGTCTGTAAAGACTTGGTTTTCACTGAAGTCAGAAGACAAGCCTGTGAATTTTTCTTGTTTTTTACCAGAAAAGATGCCGACAATCTCAAACTCTACTGTTTGCCCTTTTCCAGATTCTGACTGTCCAGCATCCAAGCCAATCTTGTCATGAAGCGAAAGATTGTTCTTCTTAGCCAACTCTTCGTGGATCAGTATTTTCTTTGAATCTCCTTTTTGAAGGTGTCGGCCTTCTTTTAGATTGAAAGCCGAACTGGTAAAGGTGACATCCTTGGATGAATCCTCAAGAGCCGTTAAGCTGACCAAGTTCTTGTCCGCAGCTGACAAATCATCACGTTCTACGCTCTGCTCACCACTCACCGCTTCCTTGTCTTTTAGTTTTGCGACCGTCTCGAGTTCAGGAGAGACATTTTCCAGTCCCTTAATCTTGCTAACTGATGCTAGGTCCGATAACTTGAAGGTCTGTCCATTTTCTATCTTCTTAATAGAAAAAGAGGTATTGAGTGATTTGTAAAGATTGTTTTCTACTGTTTTGTTGGACTTCATCAGCGTCAAACAGGCTGAAATTCCTGCTAAAAGGACAAATAAAATCAGAAATAAAATAAAACTTCTCAGTCGTTTTCTGCTGACATAAGCCCAAGCTCTTTGGATTGGATTCATTTGTCACCTCCATATTTGTAAGACTATTATAAAATCCAAATATGAAATGTTTATGAAATCGAAAATATTTTTTGATTTATTTTTTGAAAAAATGAAGAAAGCTAGCAACTGCTAACTTTCTTCATATTAGAACACGTTTTACCAATCAAAAAAACAACTCCATTCCATAAATGATAGTTCTTGATGCCAAGTTCTTCCGATAGTCGAACTGTACCTCTAGCCTTCTTTGGAAAAACAAAAAGAGCTAGCCACAGCTAACTCTTACCCTATGCGGAGAGAGGGACTTGAACCCTCACGACCTAAAGCGGTCACAGGATCCTTAGTCCTGCGCGTCTGCCAATTCCGCCATCCCCGCGTCGATTACTTTACTAGTATATCAACTTTCAAAATCTTTGTCAACACTTTTTTCAGATTTTTTTCATTTTTCCAAGGGAATCATTCTTTAATTTCAGCCAAATTTTCATCCAACAATTTGGCTCCCAGAGTGTTCTTAAAATGTCCAAGAGCAAACTGATGATTTTCTGGCCAGATAGAGGCAACCGCAGGCTTGACAACCTCGATTTGATAACCTAAATTATAGGCATCAATAGCCGTATGGAGGACACAAATATCTGTCAAAACACCAGTTAAGATGACTGTATCAACTCGACGTTCTCGCAAACGAATATCGAGGTCCGTTCCTGAAAAGGCTGAATAGTGACGCTTGTCCATCCAAAAGACACGACTATCAGAAGCATGGGCTTGGTAAAAATCCGCTAGTTTTCCATACAAGTTGCGACCATTAGTTCCAATGATGTTGTGAGGTGGGAAAAGTTTACTCTCAGGGTGAAAATCATCCCCTTCCTCATGAGCATCAATGGTGAAGAAAACATAGTCTCCACGATCAAAAGCCAGTCTGGTCACCTGATTGATTGCCTCTGATATGGCTTGAGCAGGAGCACCTGCTGTCAATTTCCCCTGATCTGCTACAAAATCCTCTGTATAGTCAATCGAGATTAAAGCCTTTGCCATTAGTAGTCCCTCTTTTTCACTTCCTCAAAGATATCTGAAATCAATACCTTGAGATAGGTTCCCTTCATTCCTAGTGAACGGCTTTCAATAATTCCTGCCGACTCTAGCTTACGGAGAGCATTGACGATCACTGAGCGCGTGATGCCGATACGGTCTGCAATGACAGATGCAGTCAATTGTCCTTCATTTCCATTTAGCTCAGATAAAATAGCTGAAACAGCACGAAGTTCTGAGTAGGAGAGGGTATTGACTGCCATGGTTACAGCAGTACGGCGACGGATATTTTTCTCGTCTTCTTCACGTTGGAAGTTCAAGAGTTGAATCCCTACCACTGTGCTCGCAATCTCAACAAGAATCAAATCCTCATCTTCAAATTTCTTATCATTGCGCCAAATAATCAAGGAACCTAGGCGAATCCCTGATACATGAATGGGAGCAATGGTTGTCAAACCATCTGGAAAATCCGCACGGCTCTCTACAGGAAAAATGGTCAAATCATGTTCAATAGGAAGATTGGCTTCCGTATCGTAGATCATGTTTGCCCCTTGTACATAGTCATCTGGGAACGTCTTGGTTTGGAAAAACTGCTCTACGCGATCGGTATTAGTTTTATAGCGCATAAAATAGCCCAAAAGTCGTCCCTTGCTATTGACAATACAGGCATTGCAATCAATAATGTCTGCTAGTTGACGTGTAATGGCATTGTACGGAAGTTCATCCTGCATTTGCTCTTCTGAGCGTTTTAAAATTGATGTAATTTTTCTTGTTTTTTCTAATAAATGTGCCATTTTTTACCTCACATATAATCGCTTCCATTATAACATAGAAAAGTCTTTATTTCAATAATTATCTGAAAATTGCTTATTGAATTGCAATTTTTAAAAGCAAAAATATTTTATAAAAATAGCAATTTTTTATTGACATTCTGTTTTGATTTTTATATAATAATATTATAAGAAGATGGATTAAAGTTCCCCTTCCCATCTCACCTTTACTTTTATACATCTTCTTTTACCCTTGGTCTCCTTATATATAAAAGCGATTCACACTGTGAATCGCTTTTTCCTATTTGTCTCCCTTGTTACGAATAACAAAGCCTGTTTTCTTTTCGCTTGAAGTGTTGCGAGGTTTTTTATTGTCTTTATTACGGTAACGTCTGTCTTTATCAAAACGATCGTTCCCACGACTGCCTTTCTTGAACTCATCACGACGACCATTGCCACGGCGATCACGGTCTCGACGGTCGTCCCCACGACGGCCTCCACGACCTCCCTTAGTTTTGCCACCGAAGCCATTACCTGATGGTTTAAATGGTAGTGGTTTTTCACGTGCAATCTCCACTTCTGGAAGGCTGTCTGGATCTTGGACAGTGAGACTCAAGATATACATAGCCAATTCTTCTGGACTAAATTCGGCAGCCAACTTACGAGCATCCTTGGCAAATTTCTCAAAGTTTCCACGAATGGTTTCATCTGCGAAATCACGTTCGATTTTCTTGAGAGCTACTTGTTTCTTAGCTTGGAAGGCTTCTTCTGCTGTCGCTGGTTTCAAACCTTTCATGCGTTTATTAGTCAGGTTTTCGATAATTTGAAGGTAACCCATTTCATTTGGTGCTACGAAAGTAATAGATTGACCTGACTTACCAGCACGACCTGTACGACCGATACGGTGAACATAGCTTTCAGGATCTTGAGGAATGTCGTAGTTATATACATGGGTCACACCTGAGATATCCAAACCACGTGCTGCCACGTCCGTCGCAACCAGAACATCAAGATTGCCATTTTTAAAATCACGAAGGACACGAAGGCGTTTATTTTGATCTAGGTCACCATGAATTCCTTCAGCACGGAAGCCACGGATTTTAAGCCCACGAGTCAATTCATCCACGCGACGTTTGGTGCGACCAAATACGATAGCAAGTTCTGGTTGTTCCACATCCATCAGACGGGTCATGGTGTCGAATTTTTCTTGTTCCTTGACACGGATATAGTACTGGTCCACCAGCTCTGTTGTCAATTCTTTGGCAGCAATCTTGACATGCTCAGGTTCTTTCATGAACTGAACACCGATACGCTTGATAGCTTCTGGCATAGTTGCTGAAAAGAGCAAGGTTTGGCGGCTCACTGGCACTCGAGAGATAATGGCTTCGATGTCTTCAAGGAAGCCCATGTTCAGCATCTCGTCCGCTTCGTCAAGGATGAGCGTTTCAATATCTTGTAATTTCAAGGCCTTGCGTTTAATCAAGTCCAAGAGACGACCTGGTGTTCCTACCACGATGTGGGCACCAGATTTAAGAGCCTTGATTTGTTTTTCAATGCTTGAACCACCGTAAACTGAGCGAACTTTCACTCCCTTGCTACGCCCAAATCGGAAGAGTTCTTCTTGGCTTTGAACAGCGAGTTCACGAGTTGGAGCGATGACCAAGGCTTGGATGGTCGCTTCTTCTGTACGGATTTTTTCAAGGGTTGGCAAGCCAAAGGCTGCAGTTTTCCCTGTACCAGTCTGGGCTTGACCGATAACGTCTTTTCCCTCAAGAGCCAATGGAATGGTCTGTTCTTGGATGGGACTTGCTTCTACAAATCCAGCTTTTTCAATCTCTGCTAGCAATTCAGCAGACAAGTTAAATTCATTAAATTTCACGTTTTTCTTCTTTCTAAAGGTGGTGCGAAGCCACCCTATAGCGCGTAGTATATACTTTTCTTTTCATGACGTATCTTCTTCAAAACGAGATACCGTGTTGCTTCTTTTCCACGAAAGAAAAGTACTAGTTTCTTTGCAACCTGTCTAGTATAACACAAGAGCGGGGCAAAAGATAGTAAAATCCTTAAGGAAAATCATGTAAACGATTTTCCACAAATATAAATACGTCTTTATATGGTTCGTTTCTCCCGTAGCAGAATTGTGCAAAAGTTTTTTTCTTGTGCTAGAATGAAACCAAATAGGAGGATATAAAAATGTTAACTTATGATTTAATCGTTATTGGATTCGGTAAAGCTGGGAAAACACTAGCTGGTAAATTGGCTTCAGCTGGCAAAAAAGTAGCTCTTGTCGAACGTAGCAAAGCTATGTACGGTGGAACTTGTATCAACATCGGCTGTATCCCAACTAAAACCTTGCTAGTCGCTGCTGAGAAGGACCTGTCTTTTGAAGAAGTCATTGCTACCAAAAATACTATCACTAGTCGCCTCAATGGTAAAAACTATGCTACTGTTGCTGGTACAGGTGTAGATATCTTTGATGCGGAAGCTCATTTCCTTTCAAACAAAGTCATCGAAATCCAGGCTGGTGATGAAAAACAAGAACTGACTGCTGAAACTATCGTTATCAACACTGGTGCTGTTTCAAACGTCTTGCCAATCCCTGGACTTGCTACAAGCAAAAACGTCTTTGACTCAACAGGTATCCAAAACTTGGACAAATTGCCTGAAAAACTTGGAGTCCTTGGTGGTGGAAACATCGGTCTTGAATTTGCAGGTCTTTACAACAAACTTGGAAGCAAGGTAACCGTTCTAGATGCCTTGGATACTTTCCTACCTCGTGCAGAACCTTCCATCGCAGCTCTTGCTAAACAATACATGGAAGAAGACGGCATTGAATTGCTTCAAAACATCCGTACTACTGAAATCAAAAACGACGGTGACCAAGTCCTTGTCGTAACTGAAAAGGAAACTTACCGTTTCGATGCTCTTCTATACGCAACTGGACGTAAGCCAAACGTAGAACCACTTCAACTTGAAAACACAGACATTGAACTAACGGAACGTGGTGCTATCAAGGTAGACAAACACTGTCAAACAAATGTTCCTGGTGTCTTTGCAGTTGGAGATGTCAACGGTGGACCTCAATTTACCTACATCTCACTTGATGACTTCCGTGTTGTCTACAGCTACCTTGCTGGAGATGGTAGCTACACACTTGAAGACCGTCTCAATGTACCAAACACTATGTTCATCACACCTGCACTTTCACAAGTTGGTTTGACGGAAAGCCAAGCAGCTGATTTGAAACTTCCATACGCTGTGAAGGAAATCCCTGTTGCTGCGATGCCTCGTGGTCATGTAAATGGAGACCTTCGCGGAGCTTTCAAAGCTGTTGTCAACACTGAAACAAAAGAAATTCTCGGTGCAACTATCTTCTCAGAAGGTTCACAAGAAATCATCAACATCATCACCGTTGCAATGGACAACAAGATTCCTTATACTTACTTCACAAAACAAATCTTCACTCACCCAACCTTGGCTGAGAACTTGAATGACTTGTTTGCGATTTAAGATTTCAAATATTCTACACAAGACAAGCATCCATTTTGGTGCTTGTCTTTTTCTATTCAGTCCATAGTTTCCTTGCAAGATTATTTGTGCTTTTAGCTGTAAAAGTTTATACTATAGGTATAGGATGTTGTCTTCATTTTTTGTTCAAAAAGGAGGCTAGTCACATGGGGAAGCAAGTTAAACTGTCAAAACACTCTCCTTTTTCCTTTCTATCCAAAGAAAAAAGTACGACTGTGAAAACACTGGTTTTCTGTGTCAGTATAGTCTTCATTTTTCTCCTGCTTTGCTGGATACTTTTTCACTTGATTTCACCTCAAAAACAGCAATTCACAGTCAATCAGACTGCTGATTTTTACCTTGTCAATTCGAAATCCATTCAAAGTTATCAGTTGCAAAACGATCAGTTTCAACTCATAAAGACTGAGGACGTCTCCATTGCAGAAGATGTCAATTTCTGGTTTCCTCAGGGACGGTTTGACAATCGCTATCTCGTCTTTTCATCTGGAAATACCAGAGGGAAGGCATCCACTCAGAACATCGTATCCCTTGACTTTCAGACAGGGGACATCCGGAAAACTTCAACTCCTTTCTATGCTTATTCAGGAGCTGGAGTATCAGACAAGTTCTTCTACACAGGCCAAACTACAACTGAGGATGGGGTGCTCAGTATGTTTGACATCTCTGGAAAGCTGATTACTCAAAAAACATTCTCCGAATCCACCTCCTTTCCGATCCAGTTTCACGGAAGAGGGAATCGCCTCTACCTCGGTCTGGGATTTCATGATGAGTCCCGTCAACGACCCGCTTTAGTGTTTGATGCTTATTTAGTTGAATTGGACGAAAATGATCAACTAAAAGAATTGTCTCGCACACCTCTGACAAGCGAAGGAAAGATCGTTGAAATGTTGACTTCTTCTGAATTAATCGGTGACAATTATTACAGTAGCGTTGCTTATACTCGAAATACAGAAACCTTTTCTAAGGATCCAGACAATCGCATACTTGTCATGAACTTGTCTAGTAAGGAAAAGCACTTCATCACGCTACCTGAGGACAATCCCAATCTTCTTTATAAAACACCGAAAGAAGATCGTTTGATTGTAAAACATGAGGCGGATGGAAATGATCGCTGTGCCTTATCTATTGTCAATCTCTCTGATGAATCTAGCTATCTAATCAATGTTAGAAAAGATTTGCCTGACTCTACCGAAGAGATAATACACATCGATACAAGTTTGACAAACAAGGTATTGGTCGTAACCAATCAACATTTGTTATTGTATTCCTTAGAAAATGGCCAACTTCTAACCAAAACAAAACTGGAACTGAAGCAAAATGACTTCCCAATCGCAACTTGGTTTCAGAACTAATCACTCACAGCCCTCATCGGGCTGTTTTTGTTTCTGCGAAATCTCAAATCTGTCTTTTCCTTCTTTTATGATATAATATCCCAACTTTATTTAGCAGTCCTAATTATATATTGAGTCTCAGGTCACTCTTTCAAATATCAGCAATACATATGACTTTAAATAACTTGCTTCAACTCATCGTTTTATGAGTAATTTAAAAAGATATTTTGCAATGATTGTTTCGTGCCTAATTAGGTAAATTAGGCACTCTTCGCGCGGTCATATGTGTATTTTCATCGTTTGTGGAAAGGTTTTACCGTTTGCAAATTGATGGCTAAGTCGATATATTTTTTCTTCTCAAATATTTTCCAAATCATTTAATCTTTTTGAAGATAAGAACCGCTTTCTAATTAATCAAAGAATACTTCAAGTTTCTTCATTCTTGATAATATGAACAAAGATCCGCAAAATGTTTAAACTTTATCATTGTAAAAAATATCGAAAGAAATCCCATATTACATTAGTATATATTTGGTATGGGATGAAATTGACTTTCGAAAATATTAACTATATAATGTCTGTAAACAAGAAATAATGAGGTAACGATATGAATAAAACAGAATTACTATTACAAAGACTAAATGATATTGGTCAGTCTCTAAAAGATTCTAGACAAGCACTAGCTTTGCTGGCACTTGGTTCTTGCGGATCAGAAAGAGAACGATTGGATCAGTACTCCGATTTGGATTTCTTTGTTATTGTAAAAGATGGCTACAAGCAGGCCTATATCCAGGACCTAACCTGGTTAAGTAAGCTAGAACCAATTGCATTTCACTACCAAAATACAGTGGACGGACATAAAGTTCTATTTGAAGATGATGTTTTTTGTGAATTTGCTATCTTTGAAGCTCACGAACTAGTAAACATTCCTTTCGCTGAAGGCAAAATTATCTGGAAGGAGGTCGGTTTTGATGGAACAATCTGCCAGCCACAAAGATTGCCATCAAAAGAAAATAGAGACCGTGAATGGCTGTTGGGAGAAATTTTATGCAACCTATATATAGGACTAGGTCGCTATCAACGAGGCGAAAAATTGGCTGCTTATGATTTCATCCAAAACAGATCTGTCAAGCTTTGGACCGAACTAATCAATTTGGAAAAAACTTCTAAATCTAATTTTGTAGATATTTTTAACAGCAGCAGACGATTTGAAAAAGGTTATCCAAACGAAGCCAAACAATTACCCTACTTTTTGCAAGGTTACGAACGCATTTCTGAATCTGCTCAGGCACTCCTAGAATATCTTGATAAACACTATCCTCTTAACGCATTTATAAAAGAAAAAATTCGTAATTTATTATAAAAGAGACTTTCCAAAAAATGATCTAAATCCCAAAAGTTAGGTATCTTTGTCAGCTATAATGAATTAATGAAATTTTAAAACCTATAGAAGATAATTGATGTCCTCTCCTTTCTTATGTTCAGAGTGAGAAAGATTTATTTCTTAAAGGTGCCAAAGTTATCAAATTCAAAGATATCGTATTTGATTGGTTTAATCAGAAACTAAAAAGCACCTCTAAGGTTACTTCTTTAGTTGATCTTAGAGATTACTTTAGTTATTGGACTNNTGGGTGCAGTATGATATAATAGAAACATGAAATTAAAAACTACTTTGGGCCTCCTAGCTGGGCGTTCATCTCACTTCATCTTGAGCCGTCTTGGCCGTGGAAGTACGCTCCCAGGAAAACTCGCCCTTCAATTTGATAAAGATATTTTACAAAATCTAGCTAAGAACTACGAAATTGTCGTGGTCACTGGAACCAATGGCAAAACCCTGACAACTGCCCTCACTGTCGGCATTTTAAAAGAAGTTTATGGTCAGGTTCTAACCAATCCTAGTGGTGCCAACATGATCACAGGGATTGCAACGACCTTCTTGACTGCCAAATCGTCTAAAACTGGGAAAAATATTGCCGTCCTTGAAATTGACGAAGCCAGCCTATCTCGTATTTGTGACTATATCCAGCCTAGTCTTTTTGTTATCACTAATATTTTCCGTGACCAAATGGACCGCTACGGTGAGATTTATACGACTTATAAGATGATTTTAGATGCCATCCGTAAGGTGCCTACGGCTACTGTTCTCCTAAATGGTGACAGTCCGCTTTTCTACAAACCAGCTATTCCAAATCCTGTACAGTATTTTGGTTTTGACTTGGAAAAAGGGCCAGCCCAACTGGCTCACTACAATACCGAAGGTATTCTCTGCCCAGACTGTCAAAGTATTCTGAAATATGAACTCAATACTTATGCCAACTTAGGTGCCTATATCTGTGAAAATTGTGGTTGCAAACGTCCTGACTTGGACTACCGTCTGACGGAATTGGTTGAGTTGACTAACAATCGCTCTCGCTTTGTCATTGACGGACAAGAATACGGCATTCAAATCGGTGGGCTTTACAACATCTACAACGCCCTAGCAGCGGTTGCCATCGCTCGATTCCTCGGCGCAGATTCGCAACGGATCAAGCAAGGATTTGACAAGAGCCGTGCTGTCTTTGGACGCCAGGAAACCTTCCATATCGGCGATAAGGAATGCACCCTTGTCTTGATTAAAAATCCAGTCGGTGCAACTCAGGCTATCGAGATGATCAAACTAGCGCCTTATCCATTTAGCCTATCTGTCCTTCTCAACGCCAACTATGCTGATGGGATTGATACTAGCTGGATCTGGGATGCGGACTTTGAACAAATTGCTGACATGGACATTCCTGAAATCAACGCTGGTGGTGTTCGTCATTCTGAAATCGCGCGACGTCTACGAGTGACAGGCTATCCAGCTGAGAAAATCACTGAAACAAGCAATCTGGAACAAGTTCTCAAGACCATTGAGAACCAAGACTGCAAACATGCCTATATCCTAGCTACCTATACTGCTATGCTTGAATTCCGCGAACTGCTGGCTAGTCGTCAGATTGTTAGAAAGGAGATGAACTAATGGTTTATACTTCACTTTCCTCAAAAGCTGGCAACTACCCTTATCAGCTCAACATCGCCCACCTCTATGGAAATCTCATGAATACCTACGGAGACAATGGAAACATCCTCATGCTCAAGTATGTGGCTGAAAAACTGGGAGCTCATGTGACAGTTGACATCGTTTCTCTCCATGATGATTTTGACGAAAATCACTATGATATCGCCTTTTTCGGTGGAGGTCAAGACTTTGAACAAAGTATCATCGCTAGCGACCTGCCTGCTAAAAAAGAGAGCATTGACAACTACATCCAAAACGACGGAGTAGTTCTAGCCATCTGTGGTGGTTTCCAACTTTTGGGGCAATATTATGTTGAGGCTTCAGGCAAACGTATCGAAGGGCTCGGTGTCATGGGCCACTACACCCTCAACCAGACCAATAATCGCTTTATCGGTGACATCAAGATTCACAATGAAGACTTCGATGAAACCTACTATGGCTTTGAAAATCACCAAGGCCGCACCTTCCTCTCAGATGACCAAAAACCACTGGGACTGGTTGTCTATGGAAATGGAAATAACGAAGAAAAAATCGGCGAAGGGGTTCATTATAAGAATGTCTTTGGTTCCTACTTCCACGGACCTATCCTCTCTCGTAATGCCAATCTAGCTTATCGCCTAGTTACTACTGCCCTCAAGAAGAAATACGGTCAGGATATCCATCTCCCTGCCTATGAAGATATTCTCAGTCAAGAAATCGCTGAAGAATACAGTGACGTGAAAAGCAAGGCTGACTTTTCTTAAATTAAGGAAAACTATATCAAAGAACTCCGCTATCATATCGGAGTTCTTTTTGCCTGTTCTTTTACCCTTCTTCCTTGCATTTTCTCTCTTTTTTTGCCAAAATAGAGGGGTAGAAAGAAGGTAGCATATGTCTAAATTACAACAAATCGTAACATATCTTGAATCAGAAAAACTAGACGTCGCTGTCGTATCTGACCCCGTCACTATTAATTATCTCACTGGCTTTTACAGTGATCCCCATGAACGCCAAATGTTCCTTTTTGTCTTAGCGGACCGGGAACCTCTCCTTTTTGTCCCAGCCCTTGAAGTGGAGCGTGCAACCAGCACCGTTTCCTTCCCAGTTGTGGGCTATGTGGATTCTGAAAATCCATGGCAAAAAATCAAAAACGCTTTGCCTCAGCACGACTTCAAACGTGTCGCTGTTGAGTTTGATAATCTCATCTTGACCAAATACCATGGCTTGAAAACAGTTTTTGAAACTGCTGAGTTTGAAAATCTCACTCCTCGCATCCAACGCATGCGCCTCATCAAATCAGCTGATGAAGTGCAAAAAATGATGGTTGCAGGTCTCTATGCTGATAAAGCTGTCAAAGTTGGTTTTGACAACATTTCTCTTGATAAGACTGAAACAGATATCATTGCCCAAATCGACTTTGCTATGAAACGTGAAGGCTATGAAATGAGCTTTGATACTATGGTCTTGACTGGCGATAACGCTGCAAATCCACACGGCATTCCAGCAGCTAACAAGGTTGAAAATGATGCTCTTCTCCTCTTTGACCTCGGTGTCATGGTCAATGGTTACGCATCAGATATGACTCGTACAGTCGCTGTCGGTAAGCCTGACCAATTCAAGAAAGATATCTACAACTTGACCCTTGAAGCCCAACAAGCTGCCCTTGACTTTATCAAGCCAGGTGTGACTGCCCATGAAGTAGACCGAGCTGCCCGTGAAGTCATTGAAAAAGCTGGTTATGGTGAGTACTTCAACCACCGTCTCGGTCACGGTATCGGTATGGATGTCCACGAATTCCCATCTATCATGGAAGGAAATGACATGGTCATTGAAGAAGGCATGTGCTTCTCTGTTGAACCTGGTATCTATATCCCTGGTAAAGTCGGTGTCCGCATCGAAGACTGTGGTGTTGTTACCAAGGATGGCTTTGACCTCTTTACAAGCACCAGCAAAGATTTGCTTTATTTTGATTAATATTCTTCGAAAATCTTCCCACAATAAAACGCATAATATCAAGGTTTTTCAACACCTGATATTATGCGTTTTTCTGATTTTTAGAACTTTTCTCCAGCCGCTTTACTTAATTTTCTTAATACTTTGACTAAGCACAAACCCTACAACCATTCCCACGATATTTTGCAGGAAGTTTGGTAGGATTTCGGGTAGGGCTGCTGCCCAGCCATTCATCAAAGTTGAACCCAAGGCGTAGCCTCCTACCATCGCAATAGTAGCTAAGATAAGGCCTAGCCACTGAGATTTCCCTTTAAATCCTGCGAAAAATCCCTGCAAGCCATGGTTTACCAAGCTAAAGAACATCCACTGTGGATAGCCTGATAAGAGGTCAATCAAGAAACCTGCTAGTCCTCCAACGACAGCCCCTTCACGACTACCAAAGTAGAAGGCTGCAAAGAAGACACCCGCATCTAAGAGAGTTAGAATGCCTGTTGGCGTTGAAATTTTTAAGAAATAACCTAGGACCACAGAAAGGGCGGTTAATAGAGATACAAGGGCGATTTTAGTTGTTTTGGTTTGCTTCATATTGTCTTACTCCATATTGATCTGCTTGTGCAATAGCACGGTAAACGAAAGCTTTAGAACTCTCTACCGCTGTTAAAAGGTCATCACCTTTGACTAGGTGACTGGCAATGCTTGAGGCAAAGGTACATCCTGCACCGGCATTTTGGCCTTGAATAACGGAATTTTCTAGGACTGTAAAGATTTGTCCATCATAAAAGACATCTACAGCCGTTTCCTGACTAAGGCGATTGCCTCCCTTGATAATGACTGCTGGCGCTCCTAATTCATGCAATTTCTGCGCTGCAGCTTTCATGTCTTCCAAGGTTTTAATTTCCTGACCAGCTAATAATTCTGCTTCAGGAAGATTTGGCGTAATCACACTGACATGAGGGAAAAAGCGAATCAACTCTTGACAGAGTTCACTGACAGCTACATCGTGCGTTTCCTTACAGACCAAGACTGGATCTAGAACTACAGGCACTCCTGGACGTTGCTTGATAAAGTCCAAGGCCTTCTCAGCCACACTGACAGTAGGGAGAAGACCAATCTTGATTCCCGCAAAATCCACGTCACGCAAACTATCTAATTCATGTTGAAAAATGACGTCATCTGTTGGAAAGACTTCAAAGCCCTTTTCGGTCAAGGCCGTCAAACAAGTTACAGCTACAAAGCCATGCAAGCCGTTCAAGGTATAGGTAGCCAGATCAGCTGATAAACCACCACCACTAAAAATATCATTCCCAGAAAGGGCTAAAATACGATTATTCTTCATAATGAATCTCCTTCAAATACAAGCCATTTGGTGCTGCTGTGGGGCCTGCAAGTTGCCTGTCTTTTTTCTCCAAGATCAAGTCAATCTGCTCTACAGGCATGCGGTTGTTTCCGATCTTGAGAAGAGTCCCCACCATATTGCGAATCTGTTTGTAAAGAAAACCATTCCCAGAGAAGGTAAAGGTCAAAAACTGCCCTGTCTCATCAACACTAAGGCTGGCTTCTGTAATAGTTCGAACCTTGTCCTCTACACTGGTACCAGACGCTGTAAAACCGGTAAAATCATGAGTTCCCTCTAGCTTTTTGATGGCCTCCTGCATCCGCTCCACATCGAGGGGATAGGGAAAGTGAGTGGCATAGTGACGGCGCATAGGATTTTTGGGACGCCCCCTATCCACGATAAACTCATAGGTCTTGCTATGTTTTGCATAACGGCAATGAAAATCATCCGCCACAAGCTCAATTGAAATCACATCAATATCTTCTGGTGACTGGGTATCCAGAGCAAAACGGAGTTTTTCCTCATCCATCTGATAGGGCAGATCAAAATGAATGACCTGTCCCAGAGCATGGACCCCACTATCCGTCCTACCAGCACCGTGAACAGTGATGGCTTGCCCCTTATTGAGTCTCGTTAAGGTTTTCTCAATTTCCTCTTGAACGCTCCGCGCATGAGGCTGGCGCTGAAAACCGGCAAAGGCAAAACCATCATAAGAAATAGTTGCTTTATATCTTGTCATAACTTCTATTTTATCAGGAAATAAAAGTGTAAACAAGTTTAAAAACCAAAAATTGTATGGGTACAAAATTCCCAAAAAAAAACTTAGGAAACCAATCCTAAGCTCTCTTTTGAAGTGCGTACATAACAAAGATAGAAGTGACAATCAACCAGCATCCTAGAATGGTGAAGACCAACATACCGTTTTGAGTCACCAAGCCAATCGCCCCAAGAATGAAAGGTGTCGTAAAGGCTCCAAAGCTACATCCTAGCACTGCGAAAGACGTTGCCTGATTAAGAAGTTTAGCTGGAATTCTTTCAGAAAGAAGCTGAAAGACAGTGGTCAAGGCTACGCTGTAGGCAAAACCTGCCACAATACTTCCAACTACCATCACACCCAATGACGGAGACAAAGCTATCACAATCTGCCCCAATCCAAAGGTAATGCCTGACCAAAGGAGCAATCTTTCTTTAAAGAGAGAAATCAAGAAAGAAAAACTCACGCCAGCCACAATCCCAATCAACTGCATGATACTTAAAACCAAGCTCGATAACTGGGCATCCCCTAGATCTCTTTCCACCATCAAACTAGGAATACGAATGGTGATAGCTGTATTGGTGCAGACAACAACTGCTGCTTCGACAGCCAATAGAAAAATTAAGCCCTTCATCTGTCCCGTCAAACGAGTCGTTTCGGCCTCTTTTTTCTTTGTTTCTTTCTTTTCTTTCCCATAAGGGACAAAGAGCAGATAAAGGATCAATACTAAAAATCCCGCACTGTAGGCCAAGAAGGTCACTGTCCATCCCAAGGATAAGAGTTGACCTACCACTAGAGTCAAAATCGATGCCCCGACAACTTCTGCTGATCCGCGGAGACCCAGCATCTGGATCCGTGTCTTTCCATGATAGCGTTCGCTGATGATGGAAATGGCCTTGGCATTGATCATCCCCACACCCAAACCAAATAAAATCCGCATCGCAAAGACAAAGTTATAATCCTGATACCAGAAGGGGGCTGTTCCCCCAATAGAGAGGATGAGAAGCCCTAGACTAATTTGAAGACGCTCAGGAAACAAACGTTCCAAAAACCCATTTAAAATCAGCATAATCATAATCCCAAAAGAAGGAAGGCTGACCAAGAGCTCGATTTGTTCTTTGGGATAGCCCTGATAGTAGTCAAACATGGCTGGCAGAGCACTTGAGATGGAAAAGGAGGTAATCAAAACGAGGGATAGGGCCAAAATACTAACCCGTTCTAAAAATTGTTTCATAGATTTTCTTTCTGTATATTTCTCACTGTTGATCCTTTTAAAAGGAAGATGGCAAGAAAAGAAGGAGCCCGATTGAACTAGAGACTCCGTCCTAACTTTCCTAATAGGAAGACTATTTTCGCTTGATTTGCTTGATCAGATAGAAGATAAAGCCTGCAACCATATACGCCATAAAAATGATCAAACACCATTTGATAACCACGTCCCAACCCTTATTCACATTTAAGAAGAAATAAGGGAAGGGATTGTCCTTGGAATTTGGAATATTGAGTTTCAAGACCAGGCCGTTAAACAAGGCAAAAATCATATAAACCAAGGGCAAGATGGTCCACAAGACTGGATCCCAAATCTTGTATTGACCCTGTTTATCAAAGAAGAGGGTATCAGCTAAAAACCAGAGTGGAACGATATAGTGGCAAAGGAAATTTTCCACACGGTAAAAGTCTGTCGCGATCGGTGCAAGCATAAAATGGTAAATCACACAGGTAATCATGATACTCATGGTAACGCCACCCTTGAGGCGAAGCAAGGTCGGACTTTGCCAATTTTCACCTGAACGGCTCATCACACGGAGCAGATAGCCCGTGAAAATCGTTACCAAAAGATTGGACAACACTGTGTAGTAAAGGAGCATACCAAAACCACCGTGCTTGGTGATCTCCAAATAAACTCCTGTAAATGCCGCTAAGAACAAGAGCACACGACTATAAAAGATAAATTTATAATTCAGTTTCATGGCTAGATTTTCTTAACAAATTCTGACTTGAGTTTCATAGCTCCAAAACCATCAATCTTACAGTCGATGTTGTGGTCACCTTCTACGATACGGATATTTTTAACACGAGTTCCTTGTTTCAAATCCTTTGGCGCACCTTTTACTTTCAAGTCTTTGATAAGGGTTACAGTATCGCCGTCAGCCAATTTATTTCCGTTAGCATCGATAGCGACAACGCCTTCTTCTACTTCTGCAACTTCTGCAGGATTCCACTCATAGGCACACTCTGGACAGACCAAGAGACTTCCGTCTTCGTAAACATATTCTGAATTACATTTTGGGCAATTTGGTAAGTTGTTCATGGGTTCTCCTTATAACATTTCACTATTTTTTGACAATCAAAATTTCTCGAACAGCAACTATTATACCGTAAAATCCTACTTTTGACAATGTGTCCTAAGTCCAGCAGACAAAAAAATCATGCAACTTTTTACAGTTACATGACTTTTAAAAGATGATTGATCATGGGCACTTATCAAGCACCTCATGATAAAAGGGGTAGCAACTATATTTTACAAACCAGGAGCTTGTCCGAGTTCTGCCGCAAGCATCCAAACTGTTTTCTCAAGTTCAGCCTTAGCACCAACAAAGATATCATTTGTAACATCATCGCCTTCTTCATCAGTCACATCCAAAGCTTTTTGGAAAAGAGCGATGAGATAGTGATAAATCGCTAGAACACGTTCCAAGCTTTCTTCAACGTTACGGAATTCTCCTTCTTCTTCTTCGATTTCACTGTGTTGAAGGAATTCTGTCAAAGTTGAGTAAGGTTTGCCACCAAGAGTGATCAAACGTTCGCTGATTTCGTCAAGATAGCCATCAAGGCTGTCCATGTATTCATCCATTTTTGGATGCCATACGAGGAAACCACGACCACGCATATACCAGTGAACTTGGTGAAGGGCAATGTGAGCCACATACAAGTCTGCTACTGCTTGGTTCAATACTTCCTTTGTTTTTGCCAATGCTACTGGCGCTGTTTTAGATAATGTTGTAACGTCTTTTACTGCTTCTTTTTTCAATTCAACCATTTTTCTTACCTCGTAAATATTATTTTTGTAACCAATTTATTGATTACTACCTAAGTATACTACTCCTGGTATACAAAAGCAAGGGAATTAACTCATATTAAAAAAGTTGTAATTGACTGATAATTTAAGAAAAATCTGGACAGTTTTGATTAGCTTGATTGCCCAGACTTACTTGAAAATTGGCTTTGGTACAGATCATAATAAAAGCCTTTTGCTTGGAGCAAGCTTTCATGATTTCCCTGCTCAATAATCTGTCCATCCTTAAGAACGAGAATCTTGTCTGCTTCTTGAATGGTCGAGAGACGGTGGGCGATGACAAAGCTGGTTCTTCCCTTCATCAAGCGTTTCATGGCTTTTTGAATCAAGAGTTCCAAACGGGTGTCAACAGAGGAAGTTGCTTCATCCAGAATGAGAATTTTAGGATTGGCCAGGAGAGCACGCGCGATGGTCAAGAGTTGTTTTTGTCCGAGGGAAATATTACTTGACTCTTGGTTCATCTCCATGTTGTAACCACCAGGAAGCGTTCGGATAAAGTGGTCTACATTTGCCGCTTTGGCAGCTTCTACAATATCCTCATCACTGGCATCGAGATTTCCAAAACGTAGGTTTTCTTTGATCGTACCTTCATAGAGCCAAGCATCCTGCAAGACCATCCCAAACTGACGGCGATAGTCTTGACGTGACAACTGGCGAATATCCTGCTCGTCAACCAAGATTGCGCCTGCTGTGACATCGTAAAAGCGCATAAGTAGATTGATCAAGGTCGTTTTACCAGCTCCAGTCGGACCAACAATCGCTATCATCTCTCCCGGTTGAACTTCTAGATTAAAGTCTCGAATCAATGGCTTGTTTTCAACATACTGGAAGTCAACCTGCTTGAAGGTCACCTGACCTGTTAAGGGTTCAAGGATTTCGAGTTCTTCTCCCTTGACTTCCTCTGTCTCATCTAAGATATCGAAGATACGGTCTAACGAAGACTTGGCACTTTGCATTTGACCCGCAAGTTGTGTGATATTTTGGATAGGCTGGCTGACCTGCCAGACATACTGAACAAAAGCCTGCATATTCCCCACTGTCAAACGACCCGCAATCACTTGCAAACCACCAAGAACTGCAACGATCAGATAGGTCAAGTCCGATACAGCATGGAGGGCTGGCATCATAAGCCCAGAGATAAAGCTGGCTTTAAAACCAACACGTTGGAGGTCATCTGTAATCTTAGAAAATTCTTTATGAGAAGTTTCCTCACGACCATAGAGTTTCAAAACATTAAAACCTGTAAGATTTTCCTGCACATAGCCATTCATCCGTCCTAAAATAGCCGCCTGCTCTTTAAAATAAGGCTGAGAACGTTTCAGGATGCTTCTGGCACCAAAATAGGTCACTGGAATGGATAGAATCACTACTATAGCCAGTTGAAAATTCAAGTATAAAACCATTCCCATCACGAGAACAATCGTCAGAACGGCATTGACAATTTGGAGGAAAGACTGTTGAAGAGCGTTGGACACTGTCTCAACGTCACTGGTAAAGCGCCCCAACAAATCACCAAATTGGTGTTTGTCAAAGAAGGATACTGGGATACGATTGAGCTTTTCAGTCATTTCATTTCGCAGATCCTGAGTCATAGACTGGACTGCATTGGTCATGAAATAATTGGAATAATAAGACCCAAGTTCATACAAGAGTCCTCTAAAGAGGTAAATGATTAAAACCGTTCCGATGTAGCCAGTATTGATACTAGCACCTGAAAGGCCATTAGCCATATCTAAGAGATTCTTTGTCAACTCCGTAATGGCTAACCCCAATACAAAAGGTTCTAAGACACTCATGACCACACTCAAAACTTTTAGAAAAACCGCAAAGAAGACAGAAAAACGGTAGGCTTTTAAATAGCTCCACAAACGAGCCAAACTAGATTGTGTTTTCATATTTCCTCCTATTCTTCTGTTAGCGATGCATTTTTCAACTGCGACTCAGCAATCTCACGATAGATGTCATTAGTCTCCATCAATTCCTCATGTCGACCGCGACCCACGATTTCTCCCTTATCAAGAACGATAATCTGATCCGCATCCATGATGGTTCCGACACGTTGAGCGACGATTAAAACCGTAGCATTCTGTGTTACTTCCTTGAGACGACGGCGTAAAATAGCATCCGTGCGATAATCCAAGGCTGAGAAGGAATCGTCAAAAATATAGATATCAGGATTCTTTATAACCGCTCGGGCAATTGAGAGACGTTGTTTCTGTCCCCCAGAAAGATTGCTTCCACCTTCAGCTAGATGAGTCGCAAAGCCTTCTTCTCGGCTTTCGATAAAATCTTTGGCTTGCGCCACGTCCGCTGCCTGATGTAGGTCTTTGTAACTAGCATCTTCCTTCCCATAGCGGATATTTTCAGCGATAGTTCCTGTAAAGAGCAAGGCCTTCTGCGGGATAAATCCAATCTTTTGACGGAGAGACTTGAGACGGTAATCCCTCACATCAACACCATCAACCTTGATTTTCCCAAGCGTGACATCGTAAAAACGAGGAATCAATTGCACAAGAGAGGACTTGCCCGATCCGGTCGATCCGATAAAGGCAATGGTTTCACCTGGTTTAGCACTGAAAGAAATATTATGCAAAACAGGATTTTCCGTCTCACCAGGATAGGCAAATGTGACATTTTCAAATTCCAAATAGCCGTGGGTTGCTGTCTCTCTAACGCCTCCTTCATTGGGATCAATAGAGATCGGCATATCCATAACTTCTTTCAAACGTTCACTCGAAACGGCTGTACGAGGGTACATGGTGAAGAGATTGGATAGGAAAAGGAAGGACAATAGGGCGTGAAAACTATATTCGATAAAGGCTACTAGGTCCCCAATTTGCAAGCTTCCTTGTTTGATAGGATCCAGAGCGAACCAGACAATAGCTACTATCATAGCAATGATAATCTGAACAAACAAGGGTTCCGTCAAGCCAGTTAGTTTAAACAGACGATTAGAATTAGCTGCATAGACTGCATTTTGTCCTGCAAAGCGTTCCTCTTGAAACTCCTCACGGGCAAAGGCACGAATGACACGAAGCCCCATCAGATTTTCACGAGCGTATTGATTGATTTTGTCCAAAGTTTTCTGCTGTTTCTCTGATAAAGGACGAGTTTTAACAGCTACATAAATGACCACCACAGCCAAGAAAGGTACTGCAAAAGCCACTATCCAGGCTAATGACGGGCTGGTCAAAAAGATCATTAAGATACTAGACAGCATCATCATGGGAGTGATGACACCCAGTTTTAAGGTCTGTTCTGCAAACTGCATGAGAACAAAGGCATCACTGGTGATACGAGTAACCAGTGAAGATACTCCTATCTTTTCATATTCATGATGAGAATACTCTTGTAGTTTGGCATAGAGATCATCCCTCATATCCTTGACCATATTGGTCGTCAGCTTACTAGCAGCATAGGCTAAGACTATACGCCCCAAGGTTCCACATAGGATAATCACCAGCGTGATTGCCGCCCAAACATACAATTGCTGTTCATTCCCTTTATTCACACCTTCATCAATCATCCGAGCTAGAACAGTCGGTAGTCCAAGATTGACGATAACAAAGAAAACCGCTCCAAAGAAATCCAAGAATAACCACTTGGGATATTTTTTCAAATAAGACCAAATATAGAGCATAACTCCCCCTTTCATAACTTTTTGATACAGAAAAGAGCGCGCATCCGCACGCCTTTCCTTCCCTAAGGAACTTTCCTAGACCAGAAAAATTCCTCTTTCACAAGAATACTCCAAGTAAAAACAAGACAGGCAGTCAAAGTTGCCTGGTACTTTTGACTGTCTGTCTGGAAAAAACTAGATTATTTTACAAAGTCAAGCAATGCCAAGAAGCTTTCAGCTTCAAGTGACGCACCACCAACAAGGGCACCGTCAACGTCTGGGCAAGCCATGTATGAAGCAACGTTCTCAGGTTTAACTGAACCACCGTATTGAACACGAACTTTGTCAGCAACTTCTTGACCAAAGTCAGCCGCTACAACGTCACGAACAACTTTACACATTTTTTGTGCGTCGTCTTGTGAAGCTGATTTACCAGTACCGATTGCCCAGATTGGCTCATAAGCGATAACTGATGCAGCAACTTGTTCAGCTGTCAATCCAGCCAATGCAGCTGATACTTGAGCACCTACAAATTCAGCAGCTTTACCAGCTTCGTAAGTTTCAAGCGACTCACCACAACAGATGATTGGAAGCATACCGTTTGCAAAGATTGCTTTTGCTTTTTTATTGATATCTTCGTCAGTTTCATGGAAGTAGTCACGACGTTCTGAGTGACCGATAACAACGTAGTCAGTACCGATTTCTTTCAAAACTTGTGGGCTAGTTTCACCAGTGAAAGCACCTGCATTTTCAAAGTAGCAGTTTTGAGCAGCAACTTTAAGGTTTGAACCTTTAGCAGCAGCAAGAACAGCTGTCAAATCAAGAGCTGGAGCTGCGATACCTGCTTCAACAAGGTCTGATGAAGGAAGTTTTGAGGCAACGGCTTCAACGAATGCTTTTGCTTCTTCTGGATTTTTGTTCATTTTCCAGTTACCAGCGATAAATGGTTTACGTGACATTTCACATACCTCTTTTTTCATTTTATTTTCTATTATTTTATCATATTTATAAGGAGCTTGCAAATCTTACTCTAATTTACAAGATTTTTCAAGCGGCTACTCTTGCCACAAATTCATGGCATCAAGGAAATCAGCCGAAGCCTGAACTTGTTTGGGATTGTTCGCTTCTCGCTCTGCTCGTTTGGCCTCCACCTGGGCCACAGACTGAATGCCTTCATGGCGCCAATTCCGAAGAATAGCTTGAATATATTTCCAGTTTGGTTTGCCATTTAGAACGGCCTCTCGAAGAGCTTCCTTGATCAAATCCGCCTTGATCCCATCTTCTTTTACTGTCTTAGAAAGATCTTCGATTTCAAACGGCGTTAGCAAGCGTCCCAATTCCTGCTGAAAAGTCTCAACCAGATCCTTCAATTGATTTTGCGGATTTGG
Source organism: Streptococcus oralis (assembly GCF_003944215.1). GTDB lineage: Bacteria > Bacillota > Bacilli > Lactobacillales > Streptococcaceae > Streptococcus > Streptococcus oralis_BI. The sequence continues at coordinate 28,872 of NZ_RJVZ01000005.1, forward strand.
GGCAGTTGTAGCTGGAGTTTGGCTATCTAACAAGCTATCCAAGCGTTCAAAAGCCAAACTAGCATCAAAAATAAGCTCAATTTCCCCATTTAGTTCAATCGTTCGATATTGTAGCAAACCATTTTCAGTCAAGTTTGAAATGGATTGGTTGACATCTGCAAGTTCTTTTCCAATAGTTTCTGCAATTTGGCTTGGCGATAGCTCATCCAAAGCAGATGTATTTTGTAGATAGAAAAATTGCCAGACGAGAAAATCATCACTGGAAGGAAAAAGTTCCTTAAAATGCAAGAGCAGGGCACTTGGCAAAACCAAGTTCCCTGATTTAAAAGCGTCAAAATATGTCATAATTCCTCTTATAAATATCCAAATGAAGCTGCGTCATCCTCTACCTTTTTCCAGTCAAAGGGGGTTTCCTGATAAACAGCATAGTTAACCCAATTACTGAAAAAGAGGGCAGCTGATGAAGACCAACAAAGACACGGTTTCTCATTCACATCATCATTTTTGAAGTAATTTTCTGGAATGTGAGGATTAAGTCCTGCCTCACAATCACGAAAATACTCTTTTGCTAGAGTATCACGGTCATATTCTAAATGACCAAAACTATAAATCTCACGAAGATCCCGACTGGCTAAAATAGAAACGCCGACTTGTTCTCCCTCAGAGAGGATTTCCAGATTGGTTTTTCCTAAAATTTCCTCCTTATAGATTTCTGTATGACGAGAATGGGGAGCTACATAGCTATCATCAAAACCACGAAAGAGAAGATGGCCCTCTTTCAAGGTGTCCTGCGGGTAAATGCCTGACAATTTCTGAGCCATCTGATGCTTTTCAACTCCATAGCGAGCATAAAGACCTGCTTGGGCACCCCAACAGATATGCAGGGTAGAAAAAACATGTGTCTTGGACCATTCGATGACCTGTTTGAATTCTTCCCAGTAATCCACCTCCTCAAAAGGCAAATGCTCCACTGGTGCTCCTGTGATAATCATTCCATCAAAAAAGTCATCCTTGACCTCTGGAAAGGTCTTATAGAAGGTTTCCATATGTTCGGCACGAGTTGTCTTGGAACGATGTGTTTCCATATATAAGAAATCAATATCCAATTGCAAAGGGGTATTAGCCAAATGCCGTAAGAGTTGCGTTTCTGTTACCATTTTTTGAGGCATGAGATTTAAAATCAAAATCTTCAAGGGGCGAATATCCTGATGAGCGGCCCTTTGGTAGTCCATAACAAAGATATTTTCTGTCCTTAAAATCTCCACAGCTGGTAATTTTTTATCAATTCGAATCGGCATAATACCCTCCTAACAGTTCTCTATTTCGGGAATGATGTTGTCTGTTTGAAAGTAAAAACCTCCAAATACTTCTTCCCTTTATTATACTGTATGAAGATATAGTTTTCAATTATAGTTTTTCTCTAACTAGCTATAGTTAATTTATATAGCAGATGAAGAGAAAACAGCCCCAAGGACTGTTTTTCATTAATAATGCATAAGTACCTTGTAATCGTAATCTCCGATTTTTTCACGGCCTTTAAGTTCATCCAGCTCAATCAAGAAAGCACAACCTGCTACAACTCCACCAAGTCTTTCAATCATCTCAATCGTAGCTTTGACAGTTCCACCTGTTGCCAAAAGATCATCTACAATGAGAACACGTTGACCTGGTTTGATCGCATCAGCATGCATGGTCAAGGTATCAATACCGTACTCTTTTTCATAGTCAGCAGAAATGACTTCACGCGGCAATTTCCCTGGTTTACGAACGGGTGCAAAGCCAATTCCCAACTCAAAAGCAACTGGGCAGCCAACAATAAATCCGCGAGCCTCTGGACCCACGATCATGTCGATTTTCTTATCCGTTGCATACTGAACAATTTCACGAACAGCATAGCTATAAGCATTTCCATCTGCCATCAATGGGCTGATATCACGGAAGGTGATGCCTTCCTTGGGATAATTTTCAATCGTTGCGATATAATCTTTTAAATTCATCTTTTTCTTTCTTTCAAAGTTTTTTACTCTCTATTATACCATATTTTCTGTGAAAGAAGAAGAGGAAAAGCACTATTCTCTTGCTCCATCAGGCTATTAATGGCCTTATTTCCCCAGGAATGAACTTATCATCAAAAAAACGAGCACATTCGTACTCGTTTTTAAAAATTTGTTAATTAAAGTGAGTTTACGTCAACCTTGATACCAACACCTTGAGTAGTTGTGATTGTCAAGTTTGTTACGTAAGTTCCTTTAGCTGTAGCTGGTTTTGCTTTTTGGATTGTTTCGTTGAAAGCTTTAAAGTTTTCAACCAATTTTTCAGCTTCAAATGATACTTTACCGATGATTGCTTGAACGTTACCTGCACGGTCAGCACGGTAAGTGATTTTACCACCTTTAGACTCTTCAACTGCTTTAGCAACATCCATTGTTACTGTACCAGTTTTAGGGTTTGGCATCAAGTTACGTGGTCCAAGGACACGTCCAAGACGTCCAACAAGAGCCATCATGTCAGGTGTAGCGATAACTACGTCGAAGTCCAACCAACCGTCGTTGATTTTCGCAACAAGGTCATCTTCACCAACAAAGTCTGCACCAGCAGCTTTTGCTTCTTCAGCTTTTGCACCACGTGCGAAAACAAGAACGCGTGAAGTTTTACCAGTACCGTTTGGCAATACCATTGCGCCACGGATTTGTTGGTCAGCTTTTTTAACGTCGATGTTCAAGTTGTAAGCAACTTCTACAGTTGCGTCAAATTTTGCAAAGTTAGTTTCTTTTGCAAGTGCTACAGCTTCTTCTACACTGTATGCTTTTGTGCTGTCGATTTTCTCAAGAGCAGCACGAAGTTGTTTGCTTTTTTTAGCCATTTTCTATTCTCCTTGTAAGTGGTTCAATCGATTTTCATCTCCCACGTCACTTCTCGAAATGATGAAGTCTTGCGGGTATTCAGTCTATTAATTTTCTTTTCCTACTTCGTTAAGTTCCTTTGCTGTACTCAAGTACAAGCTTCAGTCTCTTGCCTAGTATGAAAAGCAACTAATAGACCGCTGTGAGATTTTCTACTATGTTATTGATTAGTCAACAACAGTGAATCCCATAGAACGAGCAGTACCTTCGATCATACGCATTGCAGACTCAATGTTTGCTGCGTTCAAATCTGGCATCTTAGTTTCTGCAATTTCTTGTACTTGTGCACGAGTAACTGTAGCAACTTTAGTTTTGTTAGGTGTACCTGATCCTTTTTCAACACCTGCAGCTTTTTTCAAAAGAACAGCAGCTGGCGGTGTTTTAGTGATGAAAGTAAATGATTTATCTTCGTATACTGAGATAACAACTGGAATGATCATACCAGCTTGGTCAGCTGTACGAGCGTTGAACTCTTTTGTGAATCCCATGATGTTGATACCAGCTTGACCAAGAGCAGGTCCAACTGGTGGAGCTGGTGTAGCTTTACCAGCAGGGATTTGCAATTTTACAAGTTTTTCGACTTTTTTAGCCATTTTTAAATCCTCCTTTGTGGTTTTGGCGGTAATGTAAGATTTTTACCTCCCACAAGTATGCTTTACACATACCTTTCAATTATACACTATTTATCTAAAAATGCAAGAGAAAACTTTCATTTTTAATCGACATAATCTCCGCCTTCAAAGCCATAGTACTCTTCCAAACTGAGACCACTTGCAGCAATTTCTTTGGCTTCTTTTCCAACGTATCGAAGATGCCATTCTTCTGCCATGTAGCCAGTCTCTTTTTCCTTGCCTTTTAGATAGCGAACGACAAAGCCATAGTCAGCCGCATGATCCAAGAGCCACTGGGCTGCCTTTTCTTCAGTAACTAAATCACCATCTGTCCCGATAAGGTCAAAAGCAAGACCCGTTTGGTGTTCACTATAACCTGGGCGAGCTGAGTAGCGATCTGCTGCTTCCTTACCGTCTTGATTCACATAATCTTGATAAAGCTTGGTTTGAGTTTCATAACTTCTAAAACCACTGTAATGATCGCTGATTGGGTAGCCAGCTGCTTGCATGGCTGCAATGAGTTTCAGCAACTCTGCTTTAGCTGTTGGATTTTCTCCTGGATTGTAGTCTTTTGACAAAGGATAGTGCTTATTAGCTACGACGATTTCATCATATTTCCCTTGGATACTATAGTGGTCTCCTTTATTCACAACCTCCGCCTTCTTCTGACTAGAGGCTTGAGATTTGCTCCCTACAGTACCCTCAGGTTGACTGGTTTGTTCTGTTTTTTGAGTATTTTCTTCATTTTTAGGTTTTTCTTGAGAACATGCTGCTAGGGTTATTGCTATTAAACCAGATAAAATGACATATCTTTTTTTCATTTTTTGCTTCCTCTCTTAGACCAAGTACTTCTCCAATTCATCAGATAAGGTTTTAATCATCTCTTCCAGCTCTGGCGATTGTACTTGGCAATCTTCTGCCGCCATTTCTTCCCAGGGTACCCACCAGACTGGACCACGGCCATTCAATCCATGCCCCCTCATATCACCTGACCGTCTTGGAAAGAGGTGCCAGTGAGCGTGGGCATCTCCATTTCCTAGAAGTTCGATGTTCATCTTTTCAGCTTTAAACGCTTTGGCAACAGCTTCTTGAACCAAACTCATTTCCTCTAGAAAACGAAGTTTTACAGAAGTCTCCATATGGTGGAGTTCTGTGACATGCTCTTTTGCCAGAAATAAGGTATAGCCCTTAAAGTATTGGTGGTCTCCAATAACAACATAGCCTGTTTCTAGTTCTTTTACAAAGTAGGGATTTTCCCCTGCCTTGATCCATTCAATTCTTTGACAAATCAAACACATATTAGTCTACCAATGTGCTCTTAAGATAAGCATCAACCATACGCTCAGTCGCCACTACTGAATCAATGTGTGTTCGTTCGTAAGAGTGACTGGACTCAATACCAGCTCCAAGGAGGGCATGTTTGACCTCGGCTCCTGCTGACATTGCTGCTGAAGCGTCCGATCCATAAAATGGATAGATATCCAGTTTAAATGGAATATCTTGCTCTTTCGCCAAAGCTACTAAGTGTTGACGGAAGTCGTAGTGGTAGGGACCTGAAGCGTCCTTGACACAGATAGACACTGTATACTCATCTGTCTGTTGATCATCGCCCATAGCTCCCATATCCACAGCCAAATATTCTACTACCTGAGCAGGAATATTGGAATTAGCTCCATGACCCACTTCTTCAAACACTGAAAAGGCAAAATGTGTCGTCATCGGCAAGTCGATTCCTTCTTCTTTATAAACTCGAAGGAGATTGAGCAAAATGGCTGCGCTGACCTTGTCATCCAAATGACGGGACTTGATAAAACCAGCCTCTGTCACGACAGTTCTCGGGTCAAAACTGATAAAGTCGCCAACCTCGATGCCCAAGACGCGGGTTTCTTTTTCATTGGTTACTTTTGCATCCAAACGCACTTCCATATTGTCCTGTGTGCGTTCAGCAGTTCCTGCATCTTTGTAAACATGGCAAGAAGTCTGGTGTATGAGGATAGTTCCTGATACCGTTTGACCTGTGCTAGCCACATGAACCGTACAATTCTCACCTTCAATCATGTTCCAAGGGAAACCACCGATACGGTCCAATTTGAGACGACCATCCGGTTTGACTGCACGAACAATAGCACCCAGCGTATCCACGTGGGCAGTCACATAGCGTTGTTGTTCATCATTTTGACCTTTAATGGTCACATTGACACCGCCCTTGGCTGTGCGAACCGGCTGGTAACCAAGCTCTTCTAAAATATGGACTAGGTAGTCTGAAATCTCACGAGTAAAGCCTGTTGGAGATGCAATAGCGGTTAGTTCTTTGATATAGTTTATAGTCTGATTCATTTCTTCACCTCTTCCTACCATTATATCACTTTTCTAGCTGGATCCCTTTGGAAAAGGGTCTTATCCTTCTAGTTGATTTCACTATGGACCCATGTTATAATACAAATACTTTAATTATGAAAGGAAAGTAAAGGATATGAAATCTTACTTTAAAACCTCACTTGCCCTTGCGGCTGCTTTGCTCATTCTAATGGGATGCTCTAAACAGGCATCGGCACCTACTAGTAACAGTGCCAAGGAAGATAAAACTGCTCAGTCAAGCGAGACCAAGCAAAGCACTGAACAATCTTCTGAGAAGAAAGAAACAGCCAAGACACATACTTTTGTCAACAAAAGCAATCCTGGAATCACTTCTACCTTGGTTTATACTGTAGAAGGCGACAATGTTACCAAGCAAACCGCTCAGAATGTTGCAGATCCTGAAATCCTTGGTGCAACTCCAGAAGATGTCAAGAGTTTTATTGAAGAAAAGTACAAAGGTTATAATGGACTCAAAGGTGTTAAACAAACCATTGAAATCAAAGATGGAAAAGTTGTTCAAGATCTAGAAGTTGATTTCTCAGTTGCAAGCATTAGCGAACTTAGAAAAGCACTTCCTGAAGAATATTCTGGTATCGGCAATCGTGTCAGTTTCTCAAACTCTAAAAAAGCACTAGAGAAAATGGGATTCACTGAAGAAACTAACTAATCCTCCAAAGTGAATATAGGCAAAAATCCTTGGCTTAAGCCAAGGATTCTTTTATTCCATTTCAAAAACATCGCTTTCTTGCTTGTTTGGTAAAACCAAGGAAAGCAAAATTCCAATAATAGCTGGCACCAACCATGGTAGAGAGGCAGCTGCAAACGGAAGAGCATTGACGAGATTTGCTAGAAACTCAATCTTAAAGGAACTTCCAAGGACGCTTGCAAGAGCAATCGCTGTAACAAGCCCAATAGTTAACTGCATACCTGGTTTTGATAGGGCGACAAACTTATTAACAATCACAATCATCACAATGGCGATGGTGATTGGGTACAAGATTACCAGTACTGGCACTGAATACTTAATAATTGCATCAAGACCAAGATTTGCAATAGCAAATCCAATCAAGGTAAAGGCAGTGGCATAGACCTTATAACTGATTTGTGGGAAACGACCGTTAAAGAACTCTGCTGTCGACACAATCAAGCCAACTGTCGTTGTGAAGCAGGTTACAGTTACCATAACAGCAAGGAAGAGTTGAGCTGTTGAACCAAAGATTTCCTGAGTTGCTTGTGACAAGATATAAACACCTGGTGTTCCACCCTTCATCGCTTCTGCTGGTACTGGGAAATGATTTCCAAGGAATCCTAAACCGATATAAAGAGCGCTAAAGGCAAGAGTTACAACGATACCAACCACCCAAATAGTTGAAATGTACTCTTTCTTACTGGAGAATCCAAGTTGTTTCAAGGTTTGAACAGCAATCACACTAAAGGCGACTGAAGCAAGAGCATCCAAGGTGTTATACCCTTCTAGGAAACCTGTCCCAAAAGCAGAAGATTGATAGGCTTCTGAAGCCACTTGAGGACTTGTTCCACCATATTTGAAGGCACCTAGTACAACCAAGATAACGATCAACAAGGCAAAGACTGGGGTCAAGATACGTCCGATTCGATCCAAAATCTTTGAAGGATTGAGCGAGATCAGATAGGCCGCTGCAAAGTATAGTACGGTAAAGATAATCAATCCTAGGCCTTTATTTGCTTCAGACAAGAGGGGGCTGATGCCGACCTCATAAGCTGTTGTTGCTGTACGTGGGATAGCAAAGAATGGGCCAATCGATAGATAGAGGACTGCAAGATAAAGAGTCGCGAACCAAGGTGAGATTTTCTTAGAAATCTCATGAATGTATCCTTTGGGATTGAGCGTACCGATGATGAGCGTTAGGACAGCAATCCCAACACCCGAAAATACAAAACCTGCGATGGCAGGAAGAAACTGTTCTCCAGATAGGGCACCTAGAGAAGGCGGAAAAATCAAGTTCCCCGCACCAAAAAATATTCCAAACAGGAGCAAGCCTGTTAGGGCACCTTTTTTAGCCATAAAAATCTCCTTCATATTTCTAAAATACTGACCTAGTATACCATGATTAAGACTCTGAAAAAAGTATCCAAAATTAATCATTGAATGTTTTCAATATTTTTAAAAATAAGAATTATCTAAAAACAAATTTCTCCTACCTAGTCCACACCAAGTAAGAGAAATGCAAAATTTTAAAGATTTTCAAAGGCCGTCATGCCACCTTGAACATTGATGGCCTTATATCCATGCTCCTCCAAGAACTGGCAAGCACAAGCTGATCTCATACCTGATTTACAAATGACATAATGCAACTGCTCATTGTCCAACTCTTCTACTCCTCTCACATCTAATACAGAAAGGGATTCTTTCTGGTAAAGTTGGTAGAATTTGTCAAAAACAATTTCTTTCATCATTTCTTCTTTTTGATGCCTTTAACGCAAAGTTAAAAACTTATAGGTAAATCCAATCGACTCTAAAAATCGGAACAAGTCTTTGCTTTTGATAAAGATGGTCTTTTCATTAGTATTGGGATGGAAAGTCATGATATCCTCCGATACAATGTCCTTATCAAAATAAACTAGAATATCTTTTTCTTCATTATTTAACAAACCAAAAGGTGATACCGTTCCTGCTGGTAGGGTCATTTTCTCAGCCAAGGAGTCCAATGAGGCCATTCGAATCCGATCGGCTCCCACTTGAACTTTAAAGTCATCCATATCCAATCGTTTCTTGTCGTCCATGATGAGCAGATAGTACTGGGTTTTCTTTCTATTGGTCAAAAACATGGACTTAGTCCGGACTCCTTCCATTCCTTCAATATAGCTATCTGCCTGCTCTGTCGTAAATACAGGTGGGTGCTCCACCACATCAAAGGTAATTCCCAACTCTTGCAACTTATTAGCTACTTGTTGATAAGCATCCATAGTTTTTCTCCTTTATTGATGAATAATCTTTTGTACCAACGCTTTCAAATCTGGCAACACTTCTGACTCAAACCAAGGATTCTTAGCCATCCAGATTTGATTACGAGGAGAAGGGTGAACTAGAGGAAAATATTCTGGCAAATAGTCTTTGTAGTGTTTTACCCGCTCTGTTACCTTGCCACTGATTTTCTCATGTAAATAGTAGGCTTGGGCATACTGGCCAATCAAAAGGGTCAATTCAATATTGGGACATTCCTTGAGGAGTTGTGGGTGCCATTTTTCGGCAAAGCCTTTACGAGGTGGAAGGTCGCCTGATTTTCCATGTCCTGGGAAATAAAAGTCCATGGGAATAACTGCAAACAACCCTGAATTGTAAAAGGTATCTTCATCAACACCGAGCCAGTCTCGCAAGCGGTCACCACTTTTATCTTTCCAATAAAGACCTGCCTCCTGAGTCTTTAGACCAGGCGCTTGACCGACGATATTGATACGTGCTGTCTTTGGCGCTGCAAAGAGAGGCTCTATCCCCTGCTCTGTATAGCTTTTGTTTTGCGAATCTGCCATAATGGCTTGTTTGATCTTTTCGATTTGAGACATCTAGTTTTCCTCCAAAAAGAAGTCTAAGATTAGAATCTCAGACTTCTAAAGGCTTATTTGATCAATTCATAGATAGCTTCAGCATAGATTGCTGCTGCTCGGAAGAGATCGTCCAAGGCGATAAATTCATTGGCTTGATGCATGGTATCGATTGAGTCTGGGAACATGGCACCGTAGGCTACACCACGCTCTAACAAACGTCCAAATGTTCCACCACCGATGACTTGTTCGTGACCTTGAAGCCCAGTTTGTTTTTCATAGACATTCAACAAGGTTTGAACGAGTGGATCTTCCATTGGCACATAGTGAGGGGTGTGACCGTGTTCAGAAAGACTAACAGAAGCAACTGGCAAGTTTTCAAGAACTGATTTGATTTGCTCTGGGCTTGTTCCTTTTGGATAACGGAAGTTGAGGGCAATAGTATTGTCAGCACTTGCTTCGTCAAAGCGGAAAACACCTGCATTCATAGAAAGGGCACCCATCTTTTCATCCACATGAGCCACCTTGAGATTTTCACCCTCATGGTCGTTCAAGAGAATCTTACCAGCGATGTCTAGGTAGTCTTTGGCTGGACCAGCAAAGTCAAACTGGCTGAGGAAGAGGGCTAGGTAAGTCGCACCATTGACACCTGAAGCAGGCATAGCACCGTGGGCTGATTTACCAATGATCGTCACCTTGTACTGACCGTTTTCTTCTTGAATTTCTCCTCTAAGTTTGTGCTCAGCAACAAAGGCATCTAGTTTTCCTTGCAAGTCAGTCAGCTCGCCTGAAACGACTGCTGTTGCTGATTCAGGTACCATGTTTTCACGCAATCCACCTGTGAAGCTGTGAAGACGGGCTGCACCTGCATTTTCACCTGCAAAGTGAAGATATTCTGTGATATTTCCTTTTTCACCGTTGATGATAGGGAATTCAGCATCTGGAGAGAAACCGAAATCTGGTTTCGCAAGTCCTACATGTTCAAAGTAGTAATCCATGTCTGCCCAGCCTGATTCTTCGTCTGTTCCGACGATGAAACGAACTTTTTTAGAAGTTGGAAGGCCCAATTCTTTGATGATTTTCAAACCATAGTAACAAGCTGTTGTAGGGCCCTTGTCGTCAGATGCTCCACGCGCATAGAGGCGACCGTCTTTGATAGTTGGTGTGTAAGGATCTGTGTCCCAACCGCTACCAGCAGGCACTACGTCCATGTGGGCAAAGATTCCGAGAACTTCTTCTCCATCACCAAACTCAAAATGTCCTGCGTAGTTATCGACATTCTTAGTTGGGTAGCCATCGCGGCCTGCGATTTCAAGGAATTTTTCCAAGGCTTTTACTGGACCAGGCCCAAATGGATGTTCAGCATCCGCCTTGCTATCATCACGTTCTGAGTTGATTTCCAAAAGGCTAAACAAGTCAGCCAAGAGGTCTTCTTTGCGTTTTTCTACTTCTGCTGTAAAATCAATTGCTGTCATTTTTTCTTCTTTCTATCTTTTCTCAATGATTTCATCTACTGGCAAGCGGTAGCTTGGTTCCAATTTTTCGTCAGTGTAACCTACCGTAATCAAGAGTTCTGGGCGGAAACGGTCTTCGATGTTCAAAACCTCATTGGCTTTTGATTTATCAAAACCAAGGATAATGTTAGAACCGATTCCTTGATCTGTAAGAGCCAAAACCAAGTTCATAGCAACCAAACCTGCATTGAGGGCTAGGTAGTCGCTGACTTGTTGTTCACCGTAACGTGCAAACTCAGCAGGCAAATTTTTCATAAAGTATTGAAGTTGCTCTTCAGAAAAATTATTAGCACCGCCAACTCGGGCGATCTTACGGGCACGTTTGGCCAGGTCTGTATCGGTAAACAAGGCAATGGTTACAGGTGCCGATGATACCTGCTCAAAGTTCGAACCATAAGCCAATTTTGCCAATTCAGCATTTTTCTCACGAACGACCACAAATTTCCATGGCTGGCTGTTGTGGGCACTTGGTGCCAAGGTTGCAATTTCGATAGCCGTACGCACATCTTTGGGATCCACCGGCTTATCAGTGAAATGCTTAGTCGCATGACGTTTTTTATTTAATTCAAGAAATTTCATAATCGATTTCCTTTTCTAATTCTACTGCTTCCATTCTACCATATTTTGAAAGAGCTTGCAGGGATTTTTCATAGAGTTAGTACTTCTTTCAAACTCTCTGCTATTAATTTGGAGCTCTTTAAGTAGGTATCGCTTTAGATTTGAAGCAATCAAAAAGCAGGTGATCGAGCACCTACTTTCTTATATTATTGACCAGATGTATATGGAGCAATTGCTTTATAAGCAGCTTCCAGCGCTTTCTTCATTGTGTCACGTCCAGTTTTCAACTGTTGAACAAATAGAGTACGAGTTTGTTCTGGCACTACTGTATCATCAGAACCAATACTTGAAAGGCTTTCGTTAAATGACTCTCTTACAGTCTCCATAGACTTAAGCGCTGGTTCAACTTGGGCGTTATATGCTTCTTTTCCACTCTCTGGAATTTTTTCCCCAATTTCAACTGCATGCTTTTTATAATTGTCGACTAATTTGCCAAAGACTTTCTTCACATCTCCAACAGTTTTAGCATTGTCAATTTCTTCATCGGTGATCAAAACAACCTCATTATTTTCTGTCTTTGAACTAGACGTTGTTGATGAAGTCTCTGAAGAAGAAGTTTGTTCTACAGAGCTTGAAGTCTTAGTCGAAGAATCAGACGTTGTTTTCCCTGAACATGCTGCTAAAACAACAACAGATAAAAGAGCCATACTGGCTGTAATAATTTTCTTCATAATGTTCTCCTTTATATTAAGAATTAAGTTCATTGTATAACAAAATAATTTCAATGTCAAACTTTAGCTAAGCCATCTTTTCTTCCTTATCGTCTGACTCTCTTCTAAGCAATTCGGCTACCACCTCACTTCAAATTAAGGGCGCCCATTTTATTTCTAACTTTGCAAGAAATCAAAATAATCTTTTACATCCTCTACATACCCGTGCTTTTCGATTAAACTAGCCAAAAGTTCCAAATTGTGCCCCTGATAGTTGTCTTCTCGTCGTAGCTCTTCATACATTTCGATAAAGGGAAGCCCCTTGGACTTGGCCAATTCTAATTCCGCTTCATAGTCATAAGCAACCTTACGAAATTGGATATTGACCAATTCCCCATCTTCAACTTCAATTACAGCATACTGGGCACGGTGATTTTTTAACTTTTCCCAATTAAAATAAGGCATACCAATGGTACCTGGATTGATGATTTGTTGCCCTTGACTACCATAACGAAGCAACTGCTTGTGGACATGACCGTAAACTGCTACATCTGTCTCCTCATCAAGTAGTTGGTCAAATTTCTCCGTATCATTGTCAACCAGTAAGTCACTCCCATAGTTTTTGTCAGGTAAATTATGAGAAAGAGAAAAGTGCAGTCCGTCAACTTCTTTCTTTTCTAGCAAAGGTAAGCTTCGTAGCCAGACAATCGTTTCAGGATCCATTCGCTCCATCAAAAACTGGGTCATTCGCATGAGCTGGACTTCCTGTGGATCTTCTAAGCCATATTGCCCATCTAAAGCCTCAAGGATACAATCATCCCAATTGCCTCGAACACTTGCTGCAATAGGAAGTTCCTTTAACAGAGCGACCAAGTCATTTGCACCTGGACCAGGGAGGAAAACGTCTCCCATAAGCCAATATTCACTGGCTCCTTGAGTTTTAGCATCTGCAATTACTGCTTCTAAGGCTGTCGCATTGCCATGAATATCTGATAAAATTGCGATTTTATGGTTCATTGTGATCTCCTTTTTCTATTTCATCTAGCCAATTGTGAAACTCCCAACGAAGAGGACCTTCCTTGCCTATTTTTTGCCTCAAATGTTCTTGATATTGAAGATAGAAGGCGTAATCTCCCCAGCTACTCCACGCTTGAGAAGGTCTTTGGATACACAACTTTTTATTAGCCCTCTCTAACACGATGTTATCTATCGGTACGTGTAAAAAAGGAAAAACAGAGTCTAGAGGTACAACCTCAAGCATATACAGATACTTGAAAGTCATATTAATCCACTTTTGAGCATGACCATAAGTGAATCGAATCCCATTTGAGCGATAGCAATCTATCAGAACATCACAAGTCCTATGATGCCAACTATCAAAATCAGTTTGACACAACTTGTCCCGTTCCAAGAGATTTAAAATCGCTGCTTTGATACACTTAGAAGTCTGCTTTCTCATCTCCAAGCGCTGTTCATCTGGCATGCCATGAAATCGCAAGGTTCGATTAAAATCAAGATAGGCTCGAGTAGTTGCAGCTAAAAATAAATCTTTTGAATTCCCAAAGTAAGCAAATCGTAAAAAAAGGAGTATATCTCTGTCAATCTCAATCTTATTCATTTCTTCTACTTTCTATCAAGATACTTATTCTAATTCTTTTAATGGTTCCGCTACTTGAGTCAACTCCACTTCTTCCTGCGGGTTCAACTTCCTCTGAACAGCTTCTGCGACTGCTCTTGGTACCCCAACTTCGACAATCTCATCCACACTGGCTTCCTTGATTTTAGTTAGAGACTTGAAATGCTTCATAAGATTCTGCTTGCGTTTAGGTCCCAGACCATCAATGCCATCCAGTTGTGAAGAAAAAGAATTTTTCGAGCGCAGTTGACGGTGGAAGGTGATGGCAAAACGATGCACCTCATCTTGAATGCGTTGGAGGAGGAAAAATTCCTGAGAATTGCGAGACAACTCCACCACTTCCAGTGGATCTCCAAAGAGCAATTCATGGGTTTGGTGCTTGTCATTCTTTTGCAGACCTGCAATCGGGATATCCAAGCCTAGCTCTTCTTGAATGACCTGCTTAGCAATATTGACTTGCCCTTGTCCCCCATCAATGACAATCAAATCAGGAGGAGTCAAACCGTCTCGTTGAACTCGACCATAACGTCTGCGAATAACCTCTCGCATACTAGCATAGTCATCTGGGCCAACAACCGTTTTTATCTTGTACTTTCGGTAGTCTTTTTTACTCGGTTTGCCATTGACAAAGACCACCATGGCTGAAACAGGACTAGTTCCCATGATATTAGAGTTATCAAAGGACTCGATGCGAACTGGAGTCGGTATTTGGAGCAAGCGTCCCAGATTTTCAATAGCTCCTTGGGTCTTTTCAACAGATTTTTCTAGCAGATTGAACTTCTGCTCCAGACTAACACGGGCATTTTTTATGGCTAGATTGACCAGTTGTTTTTTCTCTCCACGTTGGGGCTTGAAAATCTTGGTATCCACCAAAGCCTTAACAGCTTCTTCATCGATATCCTGCGGAATCAGCACCTCATTGGGAACCAGGTGAGATTTTTCTTGATAAAATTGTCCCACATAGGTCAAAAAGTCCTCATCTGGATCATTGTAATAAGGGAAGAGGTTGACGTCGCGCTCGATGAGTTTGCCCTGACGGACAAAGAAAACCTGGACACACATCCAGCCCTTGTCCACATAGTAGCCAAATACATCCCGATTTTGGAGATCCTTGGCCATGACCCTTTGCTTGGTCCGAAGTGTTCCAATCGCCTGAATCAGGTCACGGTATTCCGCCGCACGTTCAAACTCCATACTTTGAGCTGCCTTTGCCATCTTACCTTTGAGGTCATCAATGATTTTGTTATCCTGCCCTTTTAAGAAGTCGGAAACCTCCTGAGCCATAGACTTGAAGTAGGCCTCATCCTTCTTACAGATAGTGTGGGCCATACACTGGCCGATATGGTAGTAAAAACAAACCTTAGACGGCGGATTGGTACACTTACGAAAAGGGAAAATCCGATCCAGTAGTCGCTTGATTTCATTAGCTGCCCCCACATCTGGATAAGGGCCAAAATACAGACCACCGTCCTTTTTGACCTGACGGGTGATGATAAGCCGTGGATAGCGCTCATTGGTAATTTTGATAAAAGGATAGGACTTATCATCCTTGAGCATGATATTGTACTTGGGCTGATTTTCCTTGATAAGGTTGATTTCCAGCAGGAGTGCCTCAATATTGGACTCAGTGACGATAAATTCAAAATCCATAATTTCAGACACCAGAGCCTCTGTCTTGGTATCATGACTTCCACGGAAATAGGACCGTACGCGATTGCGCAGATTTTTAGCCTTTCCTACATAGATAATAGTGCCATTTTTGTCTTTGTGAATGTAGCAACCAGGGCTGGTCGGCAAGAGCTCTAGTTTTGATTTGATCAAGTTATTCATAGTTCCATTATAGCAAAAAGCCTGTAACAGGACGAACAAAAAGCCCCACCAATCGCTTGATGGAGGAGCTTTGATTTCATTTCGGATTGCACTGACTTCATCTAGTCGCTACTGGTATAGAGTTTTTGAACAGCTGTCACATCCTGGGGCTGAATCCCATAGTAGGAACCTGCCGGTTGCATGACAGAGGTTTCGTTGGTGTGATCCAATCCGATGGCATGTCCCAGCTCATGTTCCGCCGTGTGCACGATCCTTTCATAAGAATAACCATAGTTTGGATTGGATAGATAATAGTGATTCAGGCGAACTGTTACAGATATAAATTGATTGGTCAACAAATTGGTTTGACTCTCAGCTTGACCGGCTACAGCTGTCGATCCATCATTCATCTCACTTGCCACAATATCTGCCTGGCTAGGATCCGCAATCACCTCAAAAGTAAAGGCTCCCGTTTGATTCCAGTTTTTTATGGCTTCTGTATAGGCACCTTGGAAGGTCTCATCCATTTGAGGTTCAATATAGATACGAGCTGAGGCCTGAGCCCACTTGCCTTCTGCATGTTGGTGACTGTCTGTCTGAGACAAGACTTCCAGCGTTCCCGTTTCCTGCCATTGATTCCAGTCACCTTGACCAATCTGGCTCATTTTTTCAACCTGATTGACCGCAGAATGAAAATCACCTGTCAGATACCATAGCACTCCAAAAGCAAGGAGAACGATGACGACCAAGGTCCAGACCAGACGCCAGAAGAAACGCCAAATGCCCAAAAGAAATCGGAAGAATAATCGAACAATCCAGAACATGACACTCCACCTTTCATAAAAATAAGAATCTATCTTAAAATCGATGGTCTCCCATAATCAAGATAGATTCTCTATTTTACTCAAAAAAACTGAAAGAAACCTAAACACTGACTCTTCAAACTCAACGTCTTAATAATTTCTTTAACAATTGAATACACTTATATTTCAATGGAGATGGATAATAACGAAATGTTCCAGCCTTACGCACAATATAGCCATTAAAATTTTGTTTAAAACGCAAAACGCCATCGCTTCCATCAAAAATCCCTTGAATACCTAGGAAGTTGTATCGATGGATGTTTCGTTGCATTGTCTGCTTCATAGCATGATATTGAAGTAAAAATGGAGCTGAAAACTTCTGGTACTCTGCATATGACCCCCCAAACAAGTAAGTTGCCTCTGTATTTGTGTAGATTATTAAAGCACAAGCTAAAACAACATTGCCAGAGTCACTATCCAAGCTAGTTAGAAAATCTTTTTTCTTTTGTAAGGCTTGATATTGCTGGTAAAATTGTTTCGACTTCTTGTCAAGACTAGCCATCTTCACATTTAAAGCATCTATCGACTGTTGCATATTGACTTCAGCAATTAGAAAATTTGCCTTATCTCCAAACATATCATACAATTTAAAATAGTAATCTAAATTCTTATCCTCAAAACCTTGTCTTTTACCTGTTTCTTCGATAATTTTTTTGAATGTTGGTATTTCTTCCCGTTCTGCATTTCGAACAAGAAGATTAAAATCAAAAGCTGATTGAATGTTGCGAATACTATTTTTATTAAAAGATTTCAATAAGGAAACAGCATCATAATCTTGCAAATCTTTGATGTAATGCCAGCTGATTTCTCCATTAGGATAACCTGTTGTCAATCCATCAAATTGATACCCTAAATCAGTCAAACCTTGAATAATACTTTTTTTCTCAGCATCTATTGGATTACCTTCACTATCAAAAGTTTGATAAGTTTCATAAGGTTTTACAACCAACTCCAATGCACCATTTTGTTTTGCATATTCCTTTAAAGCAAAATAAAATTCTGAAAGAAACTCTTTTTTAGTATAGATTGGACCAGAATTGATTTCCATATGAAATCCACCTAACATCGGTAAGCAATAAACTAGAGCAGCAACCTGAATTTCTCCTTTCTGTTTTAAAGAAAGGTAAGTTACTTTAGCTCCCCTTTTTTCTAGCAAATTTCCCATCTGGACAGACTGCATAAAAGAACGACAAGAAACCTGATCAGAATAAGCCTGAAAATCCTCTTTCGTGAGTGTAATTAGTACCATATACTTACTTTCTATGTTTTTTTCTTAATGTTTTACGAAGTTGATAAAGATAGTTAGCCAAATGATACAAAAAATTTACTGGCAGAGTGAACTCTCCAATATATTCTTGAACAACAGGACTAAAGTTAGATTTAAAATCAGTCAATCCATCATCTAAAGTACCTTCAATACCTCCCATATTAGCCCAAATTTTACCATCTTGATACGATTCCTCAAACACTTTTGGATAAAGAATATATTGAGGGTAAAACTTTTTAAACCTATCGTCCATTCCAGCATAAAGCATTTCAAGTGTATTACCAAATGACACAGAAAGTATCCCAGCTATAACTATTTCTTTTGGATATTGTTGAACAAGTTTTTCAAACTCTACAATATATTTTTCAATAGATTTTTCCTGCTGTTTTAGTTTGGTTAGACGCTTTTTTTGATGCTCGCCTGTTTCAGCTAAATCTTTTTTTATCTGGGACAACTGCTCCTTATACTTTATCAGACGATCCGGAAGGTTAATCTTCGCTAGATGTAAATAGGCATCATCTCCATAGATTTCCATTAATCTTTGGAAATATTCCTGATTACGAAGTGCAACATTCTTCCGACGTTCTGTAAAAGATATAATAGTCCCAAAATCTGATATATCTGACAAGGTCCCTCTATATGTAACAACACCTCTGTTTATAGCATCTTTCATTAACCTCTTGGTATGCTTTGGAAAATCCGAATCTACCCCTTCTTTAAGTATTCTATTAGCCTGATAACGTGGTTGTATTGTTTCAGCCATAGCTTTAGTTCTACCAGACCATTGGCAATTGGCAGATTTTAAATTTTGAATAGCTTCTATAGTTGTCCTACTGTCAGTAAATTCTTTAGAAGATTTGTCAATAGGGTATTGTTTTAAGATTAGAGACGGATCAAACTTAATAAAAACAGACCGTCTACAAGACCCAAATTGTTTTAAACTTTTCATCACAAATTTTACCAAGTCCTTATCTTGATAATCCATTATTGGCCCTCTTGGAATATACATCATAGTGTAACCAAGTGGTAATTTTTTTATAAGAATACTCGCAACAGCTACCAATTCTCCATTTTTATAAAAACCTAAACGCTCATTCCCCCAATTATCTTTTATCTTTGCCCAAGAACTACTCTGTAACAGATTAACTTGTGGGTGTTGAATAACGAATGTATCATGCTCTTCTTCAGAAATTCCTATTTTATAATCAAACATCTGTCTCCCTTTCTTTTAGCACCTACTTAATTAGTATAAATTAATTCACTATTACTAATTCATATACTATGTAAATATTCATTGGAATACTAGTTTTCTTGATAAGATTCTCTCTTTCAACTAGTATCTCTCTACTATTCTACTACTTTCGTTTGAAAAGTCTAGCGAAAACTGACTTCCATCATTATTTTTAAGCCAAAAACAACTATAAATATTGGTTCATTTATAAAAACTAACTCAGTCTCTCTTCTAATTTGAAGTTAATTGGTAAAGTAGCTAAAAAACGCTCCAATTGTTTTTCCCAGTAGTACCACTCGTGCTTACCTGGACTATGACTATAGGTCACCTCAAAGCCTAGTTTTTTGAGGTTTTTCACTGCGAGATTATTGGCAGAGTAGAGATAGTCTTGTTCGCCACACCAAGCCCAAAGTTTGGGTTTTTTATCCGATTTCGCAGCGATAGTTTCAAGCGAATGAGGACTGGCTGTCCAGTCTTTAATCTCTCCAAAAACTCCTCTCCAGTAGGCAAGCGATCCCAAATCCTGACTTTCAGGAGAGAATTCTTGAAAACTGAGCGCACCAGAAAAACTAGCCGCATGAGAAAAACGATTTGTCGCTAGAGCGAGTTTGAAGGAACCATAGCCACCCATGGAGAGACCTGCTATGAAGGTCTTTTCTCGCTTGCTGGTCATATTGGGGAAGAAACGTTTCATAACCTGAGGCAACTCTTCTGCTAGAGCAGTAAAGTAGTTGAAACCATACTGGGTATCGGTGTACCAGCCATTGCTAGTATTAGGCATGATAACAATAAGATTGGTTCCGCGCAACAAGCGTTCGACATTGGTACGCTTGAGCCAGCTATTTTGGTTTCCTGACATTCCGTGCAAAAGATAAAGGACAGGAATATCTGTACAATCTGGTTCAGTCACCCGACTGGCATCCGGATAGAGTACGGTAACGCCCCACTCCATATCCAAAACTTCTGAGTAATACTCAATATTCATAACTGCCATGGTTTTCTCCTTTTACTATTCTATAAGAAAAAGCCGAATTTCGACTTTTTCTGTAGGTATTCTGCTTATTATTTTGCTTCCATCACGACTGGCAAGATTGCTGGGCGACGCTTGGTTTGATCAAAGAGGTACTTGGTCAGATTGTCGCGAACCTTGCCTTTGAGATCTGCCCAATCAAAATCATCACCTTGAAGATACTCTTCTACCGTTTGGTTAATCAATTCTGAGCTTTCACGGAGAATGTCGCGGCTCTTCTTGAGATAAACAAATCCACGCGTATGGACGCGAGCCTTAGCCACAATTTTCTTCTCACGACGGTTGACAGTGATCGCCACGATAAAGATTCCATCCTCTGACAAGACCTTACGGTCACGAAGGACGACATTTCCAACATCTCCGATAGCATTTCCGTCAATCAAGACATCACCTGCAGAAACTGCTCCAGCTGGGACAAAGTCTCCATGTTCATAAGACATGGTCGTTCCCTTTTTGGGGATGAAAATGCGCTCTGGCAACATCCCAACTGCCATGGCAGCCTTGGCATGCGCATCCAACTCACGGTATTCCCCTTGGATAGGGAAGAGGTAGTTTGGTTGCAAAAGATTGATCATTAACTGCAAATCACGCGCATTCCCATGTCCGGACACTCGCAAGCTTTGGGTAATGAGTTTCACCACACCACCAGCTTGGTAGATCATATTTTCCACACGCGCCATGACGGCTTCTTTGGCGATAGATGGAGTGGTTACGATATAGACCAAATCCCCATCTTTGATTTCCACATAACGGTGGCGGCCGACAGACATCTTACGAAGTCCATTGATAGGCTCACCCATACGGCCAGTCTCAAGGATAATCAACTCATGGTCTTCAAAACGAGACATTTCTTTGGGTTTGATTAACAGACTTTCATTGGCCAAAGACAATTTTTTGAGACGAATCGCTGTTCGGACGATATTTTCAACATCAAATCCAGTCAGAACAACTCGGCGACCTGTATCTGCAGCCGCATCAAAAACCTGCTGGATACGAGAGAGGTTGCTGGCAACAGCTGCAACGATGATACGACCTTCCCAGTCCGCAATGGTCTGGGTAATTTCCTCTCCAACTTCACTCTCGCTCGCCACTTGGATATTGCTGTCTGCATTCGCCGAGTCACTGAGAAGAGCTAGGACTCCCTCACGACCAATCTCAGCCAGACGGCCAAAATCCGTCGCATAGGATTTACTAGCCGTCTGGTCAAACTTGAAGTCACCTGTATAAACAATGCTGCCCTTTGGAGTTTTCAAGACGACTCCCAAACTTTCTGGGATGGAGTGAGTTGTACGGAAGAAGGAAACCACAGTCCCTCCAAAGTCAATCTCCGTATCCTCATCAATCACATGGAAGTCATTGAATTTCTTAACCGTATCATTTCCTTTGACAAAGAGTTTTGCCAACTCGATGGTCAACTCAGAACCAAACACAGGCACCTTAGCCTCTGCCAAAAGGTAAGGCAGAGCCCCAATGGCATCTGCATGTCCGTGGGTCAAGAAGACCCCAGCGATACGATCACTATTTTCAAAAAGGTATTCCATATTTGGAATGACGACGTCAACCCCAAGCTGTTCATTTTCAGGGTATTTAAGCCCCGCATCCAAAACAAAAATTGAATTGCCAATCTCAGCAATGTACATATTTTTCCCGTTTTCTCGTACACCACCTAGTGTTGTTAAACTGATATTACTCATTTTCCCTCCGAAACTTAATTTATCTTGATTATAGGATAGGTTTACCCTCTTATTCTAAAAGTTCTAAAACTTTCAGCCGAATCTTTTCCTACCATTATACCATTTTTTTGATGATTTTCAAAATGAAGATTTGCTTCCAAAAAAGAGCTGGTTGCCCAACTCTTTCCTATTCTTTAGTTTTCTTCCATCAAAAAATCATACATTTCTTGCACTGTCCCCAGCGCCATCACTTCTTGGTCTTTAACGGTTTGTTTGAGATTTTGGTAAATCTGACTTTCTCCTATCTCCCGCTTGGGTGCTTCTTTGTTCACCTTCATGACACCATCTTTGATCATCACAAAACCTAGCTCTTCAAATACTTGAATCATCTTGACCAGCAAGATTTGTTGGATATTGAGATAAGCCGCCAAATCCTTGAGTTTATAGCGAATATCAAACTCTGGGAACTGGTAAATGGTCTTGTACAATTTGGCAAACTGTTCTCTAGTTCCATAACCTGTCAGATAGTAGGCCTTGTCAATGTCGTTTTTGAAATAGACAGCAGAGAAGTGCTGTTCTTGAAAAACGGTCTTCAGCAAGGTAATATCCTCAGGAATGGTTTTCACAACCACAGCATCACTGGTCGCTAATTCTGGTAATTCTCCAGCAAAGTCCAAGACTGGAACCCCTTCTGGCAAGACTGCATTCTTCCCGCGAATATTAAAGAGTTGAACGCCTTCCACACGCGCATCTACCATCATCAACTGGAGGGCAGTTTGGCCATTCCATTGATTGACAGACAGGGTGACTGCCAATTCTAGGTTTTTTGTTTGAGCAAACTCTGTCGCCCATCTGCCTTGTCCGAAGGCTACCACTTCAAAACTCGCCTCACCCTTGGAAATTTTTAGTTTGAGGTGGGCATTGCCTGCTCCCATGGTACGGGCACTTTCGACCTGAAAATCCTTGATATAAAAGACCGGTTTCTGATTATCCATTCCAAAAGGCGCCAAGCGCTCAAAGCTTTTGACCGTTTCCAAGCTAAGCGTCTCCAAGTCTAGCTCTTCATCTAGATTTAACTTGTTCTTACCACTAGCATCTGCGCCTTTTTCACGGACATAGTCTTCCAAGACCTGAGATAAATCTGAAAGTTTCTCAACTTCCAGCGTCATTCCTGCTGCACCAGCATGGCCACCGAATGCGATAAAGAGGTCTCGATGGGGATCCAAGGCTTCAAAAATATCGACCGCTTCCACACTACGAGCACTACCCTTGGCACGACCGTCCTCTATATTGAGAACGATGACTGTCTGCCCTAGTTCTTCCAACAAACGACCAGCAACGATACCCAGAACGCCAGGATTCCAGTCTTCCTTGGACAAAACCTGGACCTTCTTCTCAGGATCCACCATGGTCTTGGCTTCTTCATAGATAGATTGGACGATTTCCTTACGTTCTTCATTTTTCTGATGAATCATGAGGGCAATCTCATGAGCTTCCTCGTCGTCAAATCCAGTCAACAAATCAATGGCAGGATTGGGATCATCCAAACGCCCCAAAGCATTTAAACGAGGAGCAATCTGGAAACCAACCGTTTCTTCTGTCACTTCATTAGCAGAAATCCCAGCCATTTCCAGCATTTCTTGCAAGCCAATACGCTGAGTATGCCCCAGCATTTCCAGACCATATTGAACCAAGATACGGTTCTCATCCGTCAAGCTCACCATATCGGCAATGGTACCAATAGCAACTAAATCAAGCAATTCCACTTGTACTTCCTCTAAAAGGGCACAAGCCAGCTTGAAAGCCACTCCACAACCAGCCAAATATTTGAAAGGATAGTCCGCATCTGGATGCTCAGGATGAACGATGGCATAAGCATCTGGCAAGGTTTCAGGCATAGAATGGTGGTCGGTCACAATAACATCCACTCCCATAGACTGGGCTAGTTCAATAGCCTCGTGACCTGCAACTCCATTATCCACCGTCACAATCAAGGAAATTCCCTCTTGCTCGATAAAGTATTTATAGACACTGGCATTGGGACCATAGCCATCGGTAAAGCGATTTGGCAGATAAACACGGCACTCGGCGCCAAGCTGTTCCAAACTTTCCTTAACAATAGAAGCTGAGGTCATGCCATCCGCATCGTAGTCTCCATAGATGAGAATATTTTCCCCTTCTTCAATGGCCTGACGAATCCGTTCCACTGCCTTATCCATATCATGGAGCAGATAGGGGTCATGCAAGTTCTCCAAAGAAGGTTCTAAAAACTTCTTTAGACTTTCTTCATCCTGAATCCCTCTTTCAAATAATAACCGAGCCACCTCAGGACCCAGTCCAGCCTTCTTGGCTATCTTTGTAAAATCCGCATCTTCAACCTGTGGGGCAAACTGCCATTCATAAGTAGGAGTTATCAAAAAGACATCCACTCTTTCTAAGAATTCTATCGCTTCATTATAACATGATTTAGGCTTTTTCTCTATCCTGATTGCTTTTTTATAAAATTTTAGTGAATTTTTTCAGATATGATTTGACAAGAACATTCTTTTGGTGTAGAATCATGTTATAAAATCTAACACAAAGGAGATCTCTCATGGCTTTAGTAGAATTTAAAAACGTCGAAAAATATTACGGAGACTACCACGCACTCCGCGACATCAATCTCCGTTTTGAAAAAGGGCAAGTTGTTGTCCTCCTAGGCCCTTCTGGTTCTGGGAAGTCCACTCTTATCCGCACCATCAATGGTTTGGAGGCTGTAGACAAAGGAAGTCTTCTAGTCAATGGACACCAAGTAGCAGGCGCTAGCCAGAAAGATTTGGTGCCTCTTCGTAAGGAAGTCGGCATGGTTTTCCAGCATTTCAACCTCTATCCACACAAAACAGTGTTAGAAAACGTGACATTAGCACCCATAAAAGTTCTAGGAATTGATAAAAAAGAAGCTGAAAAAACAGCCCAAAAATACCTGGAATTTGTAAACATGTGGGACAAGAAAGATTCTTATCCAGCCATGCTATCTGGTGGACAAAAACAGCGGATTGCCATCGCACGTGGTCTCGCTATGCATCCTGAGCTCCTCCTCTTTGATGAGCCAACATCTGCCCTTGACCCTGAGACTATCGGAGACGTTCTAGCTGTTATGCAAAAACTGGCACATGACGGGATGAACATGATCATCGTTACCCACGAAATGGGCTTTGCCCGTGAAGTTGCTGACCGTATCATCTTTATGGCCGATGGAGAAGTTTTGGTGGATACGACAGATGTCGATGACTTTTTCGACAATCCAAGCGAACCTCGTGCCCAGCAATTCCTCAGCAAAATTATCAACCACGAAAGTGATAAAGTCAAATAAGGAGGCACCTATGAAAAAGAAATTCTTTTTATCCGCATTATTAATTAGCCTTTTCAGCCTTGTTGCTGCCAAACCAGTTCAGGCTGACACCAGTGTCGCAGATATTCAAAAGAGAGGCGAGCTAGTTGTCGGTGTGAAACAAGACGTTCCCAATTTTGGCTACAAGGATCCCAAGACAGGGACTTATTCTGGTATCGAAACCGACTTAGCCAAGATGATTGCAGATGAGCTCAAGGTCAAGGTTCGCTA
Source organism: Streptococcus oralis (assembly GCF_003944215.1). Taxonomy (GTDB): domain Bacteria; phylum Bacillota; class Bacilli; order Lactobacillales; family Streptococcaceae; genus Streptococcus; species Streptococcus oralis_BI. The sequence continues at coordinate 54,158 of NZ_RJVZ01000005.1, forward strand.
CGTTCCTGTTACCGCTCAAACCCGTGGCCCACTTCTTGACAATGAACAGGTCGATTTGGATATCGCGACCTTTACCATCACAGAAGAACGTAAAAAACTATACAACTTCACCAGTCCCTACTATACGGACGCTTCTGGCTTTTTGGTCAATAAATCTGCCAATATCAAAAGCATTGAAGACCTAAATGGTAAAACGATCGGAGTTGCCCAAGGTTCCATCACCCAACGCTTGATTACCGAACTAGGTAAAAAGAAAGGTTTGAAGTTTAAATTCGTAGAACTTGGTTCCTATCCAGAATTGATTACTTCCCTTCACGCTCACCGTATCGATGCCTTTTCCGTGGATCGCTCTATCCTGTCTGGCTACACCAGTAAACGAACAGAACTACTAGATGATAGTTTTAAACCATCTGACTACGGTATTGTTACCAAGAAATCAAATACCGAGCTCAACGATTATCTTAATAACTTGATTACAAAATGGAGCAAGGACGGTAGTTTGCAGAAACTCTATGACCGTTACAAGCTCAAACCATCTAGCCATACCGCAGATTAAGGAGGACACCCCATGACAGATTTATCATCTTGGACAGCCTATTTTCAGGATTTTGGACAATTTTTCAATGGTTTCCTCTTCACTCTTGCCCTAGCTATTGGATCCTTTATCCTAGCTATGGTCTTAGGAATCATCTTTGGAGTCCTATCAACCAGCAAACATCAAATTTTAAGGATTTTGGCTCGTATCTTTGTCGAATTTTACCAAAACACTCCCCTCTTAGTACAGTTTGTCATCGTCTTTTATGGTTTGCCTCTTATCAGTGACCACACCATCATGATTCCGATTTATTGGACAGCTGTTCTCTGCGTGGGACTCTATCACGGTGCTTATATCGCTGAGGTTATTCGTTCAGGGATTCAGTCTATTCCTAGTGGTCAGATAGAGGCCGCCTTGTCTCAAGGTTTTACCTATATCAGTGCCATGCGCTTGATTATCTTGCCTCAGGCCTTCCGTATCATTCTCCCTCCTTTGACCAACCAAATCGTTAACCTCATCAAGAATACCTCTACAGTCGCTATCATCTCTGGAGTAGACTTGATGTTTGTGACCAAGTCTTGGTCGGCTCTAAACGGAAACTACATCCCTGCCTTTCTAGGTGCTGCCCTTCTCTACTTTGCCCTTTGCTTCCCTGTCGCCCAGTTTGGTCGCAAGATGGAGCAAGCCAATAAAAAAGCCTATTCACTTTAGGAGGTTACTATGGAATCTATTTTAGAAGTTTTGACCCCAGATAACCTAGTCTTTATCTTTAAAGGCTTCGGCTTGACCCTCTACATTTCTCTGATTGCTATCGTCCTCTCTACACTTATCGGTACAGTTCTAGCGGTCATGAGAAATGGGAAAAATCCTATCTTGCGGATTATCTCCAGTATTTATATCGAGTTTGTACGTAACGTTCCCAACCTTCTCTGGATTTTCACCATCTTTTTGGTGTTTAAGATGAAGTCCACACCAGCTGGTATTACAGCCTTTACCCTCTTTACCTCAGCAGCCCTGGCTGAGATTATCCGAGGTGGTCTCAATGCCGTGGACAAGGGCCAGTACGAAGCAGGAATGTCGCAAGGATTCACTTCAGCCCAAATCCTCTACTACATCATTCTCCCACAAGCGATCCGTAAAATGCTGCCAGCGATCATTTCTCAGTTTGTAACCGTGATTAAGGATACCAGTCTTCTATACTCTGTTATCGCCCTACAAGAGCTCTTTGGCGCTAGCCAAATTCTCATGGGACGCTATTTCGAGCCAGAGCAGGTCTTCAGTCTTTATATCCTGATTGCCCTCATCTACTTCAGCTTTAACCTAGCGATTTCAAGCTTATCCCGCATGCTAGCCAAACGTTGGAAGCAAGCCGCAGAATAAAAATCAGCTCTCCTTAAGCATGGAGAGCTATTTTTTTGATTACCATAGAACACCTCTATAGGAGAAAATCAGAGCTAAAATTAATAAAATATAGAAGGCGATAAAAAGCCATCTCATCTTCACACATAGAGCAATATATTCTCTGATAAAGGCCGATGGGATATAGTAGGCGGCTGTACGGCAACCAAGGCCATCTCCCTTCATCCCAATACGGCGAGCATAGGTACTGGTACGAAAAACATGGTAATCATTGGTCACAAAGAGAAAACGTGGACTGGTCACCAGCCTCTCTCCCATTTCTTTTGAGAAGAGAAGATTCTCATAGGTTGTCGTTGAGTCTTCCTCTAGGAGAATTGCTTCTCTCGGAACATCCGTTTCTTCTAGTAAATAATTACAAATCGCCTGAGCTTCGGAAATCTTCTCATCCCCACCTCGACCACCACTTGCGATGATTTTAACATTGGGATTGAGAGACTGGTGATAAGCTTCTACTGCCTTATCAATGCGACTCTTCAGTAAGGGAGTCACTTTTTCTCCATTCAACAAACCTGCTCCGTGAATGATAATAAAATCATAATATTTTTTCTTAGGAATAAAAAGATACAGGATAGAATAAAGCAGAAATCCTGCAAAGGCAAAGCCGAAAATCAAATACGAGTAGATCAGAAAGAAAAAGAAAATATTCACTAGATGATTGGTGTAGAACAAGCCCTTGGTATCGCTCATTCGAATCGCCATGATCACAAAAAAGAACAGAATCACGCACCCTAGCCCCAGAGACAAATAATTTGCCTTGGATTTTCCTTCTTTTTTCAATAACACAAATCCATTATAAATAAGGAAAAAACCACTTAGAAAAACTAAAAGAGGCAGCAGGAGAAAAATCCCTGCAAAGAAAACCATGTGCACTTCTTTCTGCCCAGCTTCGTAAAAAAGATTGGCAATGGACATATAAGAAAAGAGCAGAGACAAAAGCAAGAGAGCTGGATTCCAGAGACTGCGATTGTCCCTTAAAAACGAAACGAGAAAAAGTAGGACAAAAAATCCTGTGATAGAGTACATAGTCTCCTCCTTTAATGACTACATTGTACCATAATTATGGCAATAGAAAAAGAGGAGCCTAGTCCTCTTATTTTGTCATTTTATCCTGAGCATCTGCCACAACCTGAGCCAGACTCGTCTGACGAAGCTGGTTTTCCATCGCTTCTTGGATATCCAGCAATTTTTGATCCAAAACTTCATGAATATTGGCCCCTACTGGACAGTTGGGGTTGGGATTATCATGGAAACTAAAGAGTTTACCAGATTTTCCTAAACATTCAACTGCCTGATAAACATCAAAAAGACTAATATCTTGTAAGTCTTTGAGAATCTCGGTACCGCCCGTTCCACGCGCAACCGATATCAGCTCTGCATTTTTGAGTTGGGACAAGGTTTTACGGATAATAACTGGATTGACCCCAACACTAGCAGCCAAAAAATCACTGGTAACTTTTGTTTTCTTCCCTTCTAGAGCGATGATAATCAACATATGCGTTGCAATCGTAAATCGACTTGAAATTTGCATCTCCTTCTCCTTTCACATCCTATCTGATACTCATTATACCCTTTTACGTTGTAATGTCAATTATTACCACTATCTAGCCATGCATCCAACTCGGCATCATGCCCTTGTTCTTGGGCAATTTCATACAGAAGTTCCTGGTTATGAGTGTGGTGAATCCCATTTACCAAACTTTCATAATAGACCTGAAAATAAGGAAGCTTTAAATCCTTAGCCAGCTGCAACTCAGCCTCTACATCATAATCCACTCGACGAAAATCAACATCAGCCAAACCTGTCTCATCAAACTCTAAAATCATATACTGGGCACGCAGGTCCTTACGCAATTTCGCATCTAAAAAGAAGGGTTGCCCAATGGATCCTGGATTAAGGATCAACTGTCCGTCACTTCCATAACGAAGCAACTGTTGATGAATATGCCCATATACTGCGATAGAGGCATGCGGTTCCGTCACTAATCTATCAAAATCTTCTTGTTTTCCCGTATGAATCAACTCTCTACCCCAGTTTTTATCAGGGAGATGGTGAGTGATTCCCACCGTCAAATTACCGAACCGACGGTGAACTTGCATGGGGTGATTGTGGAGGTCTTCGATTTCTTCAGGGCTAATCTCTTCTAAGATATACTGGCATTGGCGTAGGAGATAGCGATGACTAGCTTTTGTTAGATCTAGCTTGCGATGCAAACCACGCCAGAGACTATCCTCCCAATTTCCCAGCACTCTAGCAGTGATGGGCAAATCAGCCAAGAGATCCAAAATCCTTCTACGTCCTGTTCCAGGCATAAGAATATCCCCCAAAAGCCAGTACTCATCCACCTTTGCCACTTTAGCATCAGCCAGTACAGCTTCCAAGGCAGTCGTGTTTCCATGTATGTCTGAAAGAACTGCTATTTTGGTCATTCTTTCTCCTCAATTTTTCTTACTTCTTATGCTAGTATTATAACAAAAAAATTCATAAAGCTTATTATTTCTGCCTATCATAGCACCTTGTAAGGGGTTGCAAATCGTGCTATAATATAGGTAGAGAGTTCCCCTTCATTTAGGATCATGTGGTCTTCAACATTTCTCTATTTTTTCAGATTGGAGGACTATTGCCATGCGGAAATATCTTAAGTATATTCCATACTACCTTGTCCTATTCTTCTTTTACTGGCCCCTCTATGAGTTGCTTTTGCTGCTGATATCTGATCCTTATACGCTGAAAGGGCTTTACATTTACAACATCATCCTCTTTTCACCTTTGGCAACCTTCATCGTGTCCCTTCTTTATAGCTACCGTTTCCAATTCTCACTGTGGTGGCTGCTCGGTATTGCTCTTCTCTATTGCTTTACCATCATCACTTTCAATGAATTCATTCTCGTTTATTTCCTAGCTTATGAACTCTTTGCCCTACTTGGTATGGCTTCAGGTTCAGGTATCAAATACATGCTCCAGCAAGGAAAAAATAAAAAACTTTCACAAAATCCTTGAAAATTCTCGCAATCATGCTATAATAATGCATAGAGACAAGTCACTTAGTCCCTTTCTACTAGAGAGTGCGTGGTTGCTGGAAACGCATAGAGAGCCTAAACTGATACTACTCTACTGACTTTTATGAAAACATAAAACGGTGGCCACGTTAAAGCCAATCAGAGGTGTAGGTCTTTTTGACTTGCATAAATGAAGGTGGAACCACGTTACGACGTCCTTTTGAGGATGTCGTTTTTATTTTGTCAGAAGGAGGAAGAATGATGCTTTATATGATTGGCGGATCGCCTTGTAGTGGGAAGTCAACAGTTGCTTCACTTCTTGCTAGACAGTATCAGCTACTTCATATCAAATTGGATGATTTGGTAGACGAGATGATGAGTCAAGCAAGTGCAGACTCACAGCCGATTTGCCTTCTTAGACAGGATAGAAGTCCAGAACAAATCTGGATGAGAAGTCCAGAAGAGATGGCAGATGAAGAATGGCGCTTTTATGAAGAGATTTTTCCTTATGTAAGATATTACTTGATAAAAAATCAAGATAGACCTCTCTTGGTGGAGGGGGCAGGACTTTTGCCTCACTTGGTAAAGGAGCTTGAATGCCCAGCATCTTCCTATCTATGCTTGACTCCGACAGCTGATTTTCAAAAAAAGCATTATAGACAGAGAGAATGGGTTCCTTTTGTCTTAGAGGGAACAACCAACTCTGAGCAAGCTTTTGAAAACTGGATGCAGCGAGACATTCTTTTTGCCCAAATGGTTCGGAAGGAAGCGGTGAGATTAGGCTATCCTAGCCTCATAACAGATGGTAGTCAGTCAGAAAAGCAGACTGCGGAAGAAGTTGCTCGGCTCTTAAAATTGCCCAACAAAAATAGAATAAATATTTAAGGAGAAAACCATGATTAAGATTACTTTCCCAGATGGCGCTGTTCGTGAATTCGAATCTGGCGTGACAACTTTTGAAATTGCCCAATCTATCAGCAATTCCCTAGCTAAAAAAGCCTTGGCTGGTAAATTCAACGGTAAACTCATTGACACGACTCGTGCTATCACTGAAGATGGAAGCATCGAAATCGTGACACCTGATCACGAAGATGCCCTTCCAATCTTGCGCCACTCAGCGGCTCACTTGTTCGCCCAAGCAGCTCGTCGCCTTTTCCCAGATATTCACTTGGGTGTTGGTCCAGCTATCGAGGATGGTTTCTACTACGATACGGATAATCAAGCTGGTCAAATTTCTAACGAAGACCTTCCTCGTATCGAAGAAGAAATGCAAAAAATCGTCAAAGAAAACTTCCCATCAATCCGTGAAGAAGTGACGAAAGACGAGGCGCGTGAAATCTTTAAGAACGACCCTTACAAGTTGGAATTGATCGAAGAACACTCAGAAGACGAAGGGGGGTTGACCATCTACCGTCAGGGTGAATACGTGGATCTCTGCCGTGGACCGCACGTCCCATCAACAGGTCGTATCCAAATTTTCCACCTTCTCCATGTGGCTGGTGCTTACTGGCGTGGAAATAGCGACAACGCGATGATGCAACGAATCTACGGTACAGCTTGGTTTGACAAGAAAGGCTTGAAGAACTACCTTCAAATGCGTGAAGAAGCCAAGGAACGTGACCACCGTAAACTTGGTAAAGAACTTGACCTCTTCATGATTTCACAAGAAGTCGGACAAGGTTTACCATTCTGGTTACCAAACGGAGCAACTATCCGTCGTGAATTGGAACGCTACATTGTTGACAAGGAAATCGCTGCAGGCTACCAACATGTTTACACTCCACCAATTGCCTCAGTGGAACTCTATAAAACTTCTGGTCACTGGGATCACTACCGTGAAGATATGTTCCCAACTATGGACATGGGGGATGGTGAAGAGTTTGTCCTCCGCCCAATGAACTGTCCTCACCATATCGAAGTTTATAAACATCATGTACACTCATACCGTGAATTACCAATCCGTATCGCTGAAATCGGGATGATGCACCGCTATGAAAAATCTGGTGCTCTTACTGGTCTTCAACGTGTACGTGAAATGTCTCTCAACGACGGTCACCTCTTTGTGACTCCAGAACAAATCCAAGAAGAATTCCAACGTGCTCTTCAGTTGATTATCGATGTTTATGAAGACTTCAACCTAAACGAGTACCGTTTCCGCCTCTCTCTTCGTGACCCTCAAGATACTCACAAGTACTTTGATAACGATGAAATGTGGGAAAATGCCCAAACCATGCTTCGTGCTGCCCTTGATGAGATGGGTGTTGACTACTTTGAAGCTGAAGGCGAAGCAGCCTTCTACGGACCAAAATTGGACATCCAAGTTAAGACAGCTCTTGGAAAAGAAGAAACCCTCTCTACGATCCAGCTTGACTTCTTGCTTCCAGAACGCTTCGACCTTAAATACATCGGAGCTGATGGTGAAGAACATCGTCCAGTTATGATTCACCGTGGGGTTATCTCAACCATGGAACGCTTCACAGCGATCTTGATTGAAAACTACAAGGGTGCCTTCCCAACATGGCTTGCGCCACACCAAGTAACCCTCATCCCAGTATCTAACGAGAAACACGTTGACTACGCTTGGGAAGTAGCGAAGAAACTCCGTGACCGTGGTGTCCGTGCTGATGTGGATGAACGCAATGAAAAAATGCAGTTCAAGATCCGTGCTTCACAAACTCAAAAAATTCCTTACCAATTGATCGTTGGTGACAAGGAAATGGAAGACGGAACTGTCAACGTTCGTCGCTATGGACAAAAAGAAACGAACACTGTCCCAGTAGATGAGTTTGTAGCAGCTATCCTAGCTGATATCGCCAACAAATCACGAGTTGAAAAATAAAATGATCACACCTGGGATAAAAATTCCAGCTACCTAAAAAGAGAGTGGGACAGAAATCGGTAATTCGTTAGAATTCGATTTCGTCGTCCCACCTCCGCACAGTTGAGTAGGGCTGTAAAAGCTGATGAAGTCAGCGTAGTAGAGCCCACTCAACCACTGCGTCTTGCTCGACAATCCAAAGACAATTGAGAGGCTAGGACTTTTGTCCCAGCCTCTTCTTTGTTTAACCTGAGCTAGTAGTGATTGGTCAAACCACCACAAATAATATCCTCATCAACAATTCTTTCTATCCATTAACTTTTGGATATAGGATATCCTCCCAAGATTTGCTTCCATGAGTTAGATAAGTTGACTATCCTCAGTCCTTGTCTGCTTCATTTTCTTTTGCGCGATCGTTTTGTAAATCTTTTTCAGAGAGTTTTTGTTCGATATACTTGTCAATGTTTTCGTAAAATTCCTTAATCGTCTCACTATCTAATTTTGCCGAATTATGGAATTGCTTGACTTTCAATTGAACAGATTGAATACCGTAAGAGTCTTGTTTTTGGCGAATAGTTTCTAATTCTTCTTCTGAAATCGGATCTCCAACAACTGTCAAGACCAATTCATTATTACTTGACTTGTAGACTTGATTAATGATCGTATGATTGGCGAACTCATTTTCTACAAACTGTTTGATCCCTTCTTTTCGAGCTTGATCCATCGTCAGAGTGACTGCTGAATAGCTGGCTGGAAGGACCAATAATACAATCAAGGAGATCAACCCAATTTTCATTTTAATGTTTAGCTCATTAAATGAACTTAAGGGAGATTTTCTCATCAAAAATCTTGTTCCAACAATGTTGATTAACATGATAAAGACACAGTTGATCAAGAAAAGATAAAGAGCCCCAAATAAAAATCGTACATTTCCATTAGCTAAACCATATCCTGCAGTGCAGATAGGTGGCATCAGAGCTGTTGCGATGGCTACTCCTGGTACGATATTGTTTGCTTCTTTTTTCCTTGAACCAATGACACCTGCTATCCCACCAGCAATAGCAATGAGAACATCCCAAATGGTTGGAGAGGTTCGTGCAATCAACTCGCTACTTGCATAAGATAAGGGAGAAATCCAGAAATACAGAGTCGAGACAAGCAAACTGACCAATACTTGAGTAAGTAAAACCTGTAGAGATTGCTTGATTAAACGCGTATCAAAAATAGCTAAACCGAATCCCAGTCCAACAATCGGTGTCATAAGAGGGGAAATCAGCATGGCTCCAATAACGACTGCTGTTGAATTCATATTTAGACCTATAGAGGCAATAAAAATCGAACACATCAAAATCAGTGTATCTCTCAATCGAACATGAAGGTCATCATATAGTTTCTCGCGGAATTCACGTGTTGAATAGTTTCCGGACATTGGTTACTCCTTTTATTTCATATAATCTTGTTTCTGCATGGATGATGGTAGAGAGACTTCTGTCCAAACTGACATATTTTTATTTCTCATCTGTCATTCTTTTGAAAATTATCCTTTAAGCCTCCGTCAGTCTATCCTTAACATTATATCAAAAATTTTACAGTCTTTCTCCAAAAAAATCTATCAATTTAACAGATAGAGAAAGGAAGAAATTTTTGTTTCCTTATACGAAAAAGAAAAAAACGGTATCTCCTCTGAAAGAAGATGCCGTTTTAATGTTTAAACATGATGAGTGTGTTTGACATTCCATTGCTCCATTTTTATTTTCAACCAGAAGCCATAGATCCCAAACGTGATGATGATTAGAAGAAACCACTTGATCCAGTAGCCGAATAGTTGTGCTCCAGTCCCGTCAAAGTATAGACGTTGACCATCTACTACCGTGTGTTTTGTTTTCCAATTTTGCATCATGCAAACCGCCCAAGGTGTTGCGTTCCCAAAGGTAAGTCCACAAATTATGGCTGCTAAGATAGAGTATCCAATATAATCTAGGATTCCTCCGTCAAAATAACTTTCTTTCATTTTTGCATCTTTTATTTTTGACTATATTCTAGTCGTTTCCTAGTGTAATATTTTTTACATCTGGACAATCTTACGGTAACTTCTAGACGTTATCATGAAAATAGAAATATAGACTAGAGCAAAAATTCCACAGATGGATAAGGTTATCATCAACTATGCTCACTCAATCATCAGATTCATATTGGAAAATTTAATGCGTACGGTCGTTCCTATCCCAACCTCAGACTCGATGCGAATCTTATGGCCAAGTTCTTCAGAAATTTTCTTGGATAGGTAGAGGCCCAGTCCAGATGACTGCTGGGTCAAACGGCCATTGTAGCCTGAAAAGCCACGTTCAAAGACTCGGAGCACATCGCTGTTTTTTATCCCGATTCCCGTATCCTTGATACAAAGCTCCTGGCCTTCCATATAAATCTCTAGCCCACCTTCCTTGGTGTATTTGAGGCTGTTTGAAAGGATTTGTTCAATAACGACCAACAACCACTTCTTATCAGTCACGATAGTTTTGTCAAGATCATGTAGATTGACTGTTAGTCCCTTCTGGATAAAGAAAAGTGCGTACTTACGAACCATCTCCTTAACCAAGTCCTCCACTTGGACCTGTTCAAATACCAAGTCATCATGAAAACTCTCTAAACGTAAGTACTGCAAAACCAGATTGGTATAGGAGTCAATCTTAAAGATTTCCTGTTCCAGTTGCTGCTTGACCTCCCGATCAGAGACTTCTGCTACTAAAAGGCGACTAGCCGCAATGGGGGTCTTGATTTGGTGAACCCATAAGGTGTAGTAATCAAGCAAATCCGTCAGCTTGCTTTGCGCTTCAGACTTCTTTTGATACAATTCAGATTCAAGCTCTTCGAGCTTTTCTGCTAGCGCACATTCCAGAGGAGACTTGGGATCTCTCTCTGCATAGAGCACTTCCTGACGGTAAACCTGAGCTTCCGCAAATATATCCCAAGCCAAAAATAAGAAGGTCAAAAAACTACTTAGCAGAAAGAAATAAAGAAAATAAGTTCCTAGACTAGCAAATAAAAACTGAAAGAGAAGGACGAGAAAGCCTAATGAAAAAATATAGGCAAAAACGCGACTGCGAGAACGCAGATAGGCTAGAAAAAATGATTTCCAATCAAGCATGTTTCAGTCCGTATCCTATCCCTTTCTTGGTTTCGATAAAACCTGCCAAGCCTTGTTCCTCCAACTTTTTGCGCAAACGAGCAACATTGACAGACAAGGTATTGTCATCGATGAAAAAGTCGCTGTTCCAGAGTTCCCGCATCAGGTCATCACGCGCCACGATATTGCCCGCATGTTCAAACAAAACCCGCAAAATTTGAAATTCATTCTTGGTCAAATTCAGAACTTCCCCCTGATAGTGCAGGTCCATGGACTTGGTATTGAGGATCACACCCGCATACTCCAGCAGACTTTCATCACGGCCAAACTCATAGGAACGGCGCAACAAGCCCTGAACCTTGGCAAGAAGCACCTGCTGGTCAAAAGGCTTGGTCACAAAGTCATCCGCTCCCATATTGATCGCCATGACGATATCCATAGCCTGGTCTCTCGAAGACAGAAACATAATGGGCACCTTAGAAATCTTACGAATCTCCCGACACCAGTGGTAACCATTAAAAAGAGGCAGGCCAATATCCATGAGAACCAAATGAGGTTCCGACTGAACAAAAAGAGCCAAAACTTCCATAAAATCTTCTACCAAAACGACCTCAAAACCCCACTCAGAGAGCAGTTTTCCCACTTGTTGCCGAATAACTTGGTCATCTTCTACTAGTAAAATCTTGTGCATGCGCTCCTCCTTTGCTATTTCTCAAAGTATCAAAACCCTTCATATCAGATCTACGGATCAGTGTCTCATACTGTTTAGCAGCCTATTCCCCACAAATCCAGATCAGTAAACAGATGCTATATAGAGAACATTCCCACTGATATCATACCTTATTTTTAAGTATAGTTCCAGCCTTATCCTATATTTTCCTTTTTGTGTTCATTTAGTTAGCGTTTCTTTCACTTATTTAATAGGTTTAGCCTTCTTATTGACAAGCTAGCCATGATTTGTTAGAATGTGAATGAATAAATCAATTTATTCATTCATTAAATAAAGGAGGTTAAATCAGATTGGACAAAAAACAAGCTTTAAAAACAGCGGCTTATGACGTTTTTTCGAAAAAAGGTTACAAGGCGACAGGAATTTCAGAAATTGCTAGGCAAGCTGGGGTGGCAGTTGGCTCTTTTTATAACTATTACGAAAGTAAAGAAGCCATTTTTCTAGACATCTATATAGATGAAAACAACCGTGTTCGCCAAGCTATGATCGAAGAACTAGATTGGGAAATTGACATGACCGACCTCATTGGTCAACTCTTTGCTCAGTCCAGAACTCTCGTTTCTTCCAATAAAATCCTTGCAGAATGGTACAATCCTGCCATAGCAGATGAGTTACACAGCTACTATTCCTCAGAGGAAGGCAAAGTCGCAAATCCTTTTCATCAGTTTCTAGTTAAAACTTTTACAAATCGTATGCAGGCTGAAGGGTACTCGCCAGAAAAGATTCAAGATATTTTACAGGTTTATAATCTGTTTTACTACATGGATATGCATATCACAGAAAAAGATTTTCCAGATATTGGCAAGACCGTTGAAATACTTGCAACCAACTTCATTAAAGGAGTTCTAAAATAAAGAATGGATTTCTTTATTTTTTAGAAAAAATATGAATGAATTTATTTTAAGTTCATTCATAAAATTAAGAACAGGAGTCATAAAAAATGAAAAGAGGTAAAAAAATGTTTATTATCATTCTATCAACACTTGGAGCGCTATGTATTATAACTTGGAGTGCCATCGCTTATCTTGGACGAAGCCAGACATTATCGATAAAATCCATCGAAAATCCCAGCGGAGATCTATATTTAATTCATATCACAAAACCGAGTCATCAAATCTGGAAAGCTGGGGCTTATGCTAAGTTTACACTCCCTGATACCTCGTCTACTGCTAGTAAATATGAAGCTAAGGGAGAGCAAACCAGTCGATGGCTAACCATTGCCTCCACACCTGATGAAGATGGAATTCTCATTTTGACTCATAATAGTGGTAGCAACTTTAAGAACACCTTGACACATTTACCGGCTGGCAGTGAGATTGAGATGAGTTGGCTGGATTCCTCTTTGACTATTAAAGATACGAATAAGCCACTAGTTTGCTTTGCATCTGATGTTGGTATTTCTGCTCTACGCCCCCTTATCAAAGAATGGGCTGGTAAATGTCCGATTATTCTCAACCATTTTGACAAAGGAGTTACTATTTTCGATAATGAGATGAAGGAACTGTCTCAAAAGACATCGAATTTTACTTATAAAACTAGCAATGAACTTTCTCAAAGTCAAGCATTTTTAAAACGTGCTATTGATGAATACGGCAATCAAGCCAGCTATCTCATCACAGGTCATCCTGATGATGTAAATGAGATGAAGACTTTTTTAAAGGAAAATGGAGTCGATAGCAAAAACATTCAAGCAAGCTCGTTTAGAGGTTTGAAATAGGAGCAATCTATCTTCTATGTATTTCAATCAAATCCTACTAGGTCATTCGAACAAGCCTACTAGCTAATTCTAGGTAAATGTGATAGGATAAACATAGAGAAAGGAGCTTTTATGGCTAATATTTTTGACTACTTAAATGATGTAGCATACGATTCCTTTTATGACCTCCCCGTGAATGAGTTAGATGTTCTTGCCCTTACTGAATTAACCTACCTTACTTTTGATGATGTAGTTGCCCAAGAACCAAATCGCCTCATAGATCTAGCATCTCAAGTCCCTAGAGACACGACGATGTTGACCAATAAAAACCGCCTCCAGTTATTGGATCAACTCGCTCAACACAAACGGTTTAAAAATTGCAAGCTCTCAGACTTTATCAACGATATCAATCCTGAATTGCAAAAACAGTTTGCAGCCATGACCTATCGTATCAGTCTCGATACCTATTTGCTTGTTTTTCGCGGAACGGATGACAGCATCATTGGTTGGAAAGAAGATTTCCATATGACCTATATGAGGGAAATTCCTGCTCAAAAACATGCCCTCCAGTATTTACAGGACTTTTTTGTTCAACATCCCGACCAAAAGGTTATCCTAGCAGGACACTCAAAAGGGGGCAATCTAGCCGTCTATGCTACCAGTCACCTTGATCCAAACTTGCAGAAAAATATTATCGCTGTCTATACTTTTGATGCCCCTGGACTTCACAAGGAACTAACCGAAACGCCAGGCTATCAAAACATGATGGAAAGAACGAAAGTGTTTGTCCCACAAGGTTCTATCATCGGGATGATGCTGGAAATTCCTGATAAAAAAATCGTCGTTCGAAGCACTGCCCTAGGTGGTCTTGCCCAGCATGACACCTTTAGTTGGCAGGTTGAAGACAAACACTTTGTCCAACTAGACGAGACCAATAGTGACAGCCAGCAAGTCGATGCTACCTTTAAGGAATGGGTTGAGACTGTTCCTGACGAAGAATTGCAGCTCTACTTCGACCTCTTTTTTGGAATCATTCTTGATGCAGGCATCTCCTCTATCAACGACCTTTCTTCTTTCAAGGTCATTGAACATATTCACCAACTCTTTGTCCAAGCTCAATCCCTCACTCCCGAAGAAAGAGAAACCATGGGGCGCTTAACCCAACTCTTGATTGATACTCGCTACCAAGCTTGGAAAAATCGTTAAGGTAGAAAAAGACTTTCTAATACCCTAAGCCTTCTCTTATGTGTTATACTGATATCAGTACATTCTTTGAGATTGGAGCCAGTATGAAAATCCATAAAACCGTGAATCCCGTTGCATATGAAAACACCTACTACCTAGAAGGAGAGCAACACCTAATTGTAGTTGACCCAGGTAGCCATTGGGAGGCTATTCGCAAGACTATTGAGAAAATCAACAAACCAGTCTGTGCAATTCTCCTGACCCACACCCACTACGACCATATCATGAGTCTGGACTTGGTTCGTGAGACTTTTGGAAATCCCCCAGTTTATGTAGCAGAGAGTGAAGCTAGCTGGCTTTATACACCCGTAGATAATCTCTCTGGTCTCCCTCGTCACGATGATATGCCAGATGTGGTTGCAAAACCAGCAGAACATACCTTTGTCTTTCATGAAGAATACCAGCTTGAGGAATTCCGTTTTACAGTTCTACCAACCCCAGGACACTCTATTGGCGGTGTTTCTATCGTCTTTCCTGATGCTCATCTAGTCTTGACCGGAGATGCTCTTTTCCGCCAAACCATCGGACGAACAGACCTTCCTACAGGTAGCACGGAACAACTCCTCCATAGCATTCAGACGCAACTCTTCACCCTCCCTAACTACGATGTCTACCCTGGACACGGTCCAGCTACGACCATCGCTCACGAAAAGACCTTTAATCCCTTTTTCTAGCAAGCAAAAGAGTTTGGGACAAAAGTCTAACCTTAGATATAAAAAAGCGAACAAAACGAGTTATCTGACATTCAGAATTCTGTTTTGTTCGCTTTTTTGTCTAATCTATCGATTTTAAAAATTTATAATAAAGAATTCCTAAAATCAAAATCTTTTTGTCCCAGACTCTTTGTCTTACCAAATAATCACACGATCCTCTGGTGAACGCCACATACCGTCGCCTTCTTTGACATCATAAGTTGTAAAGAAGTCATCGAAGTTTGGCACTTGGATATTGACACGGAGTTTAGCTGGCGCGTGCACGTCGACACTGGCCATGAGTTTCATCAACTCTGGACGGCCTTTCATGCGCCAGATACGAGCAAAGTTGTGGAAGAATTCTTCAGCTGAGAAGTCTAGTTCTCTCTTGGCTGCTTCAAGGGCTGCAGCAATTCCTCCCAAGTCGGCAACGTTTTCTGATACAGTTAGTTTTCCGTTAATCGTTGCGCCGTAAGATTCTTGGCCATCAAACTGGTCAATGACTTTCTGCGTTTTTTCTTTAAAGGCAGCATAGTCGCTTTCTGTCCACCAATCCTTAAGACTACCATTTTCATCAAAGGACGCGCCATTTGTGTCAAAGGCATGAGAAATCTCGTGAGCAATAACAGCACCAATACCACCGTAGTTGGCAGAAGACGACTGATGCAAATCATAGAATGGAGCCTGCAAAATGGCCGCTGGGAAGACAATCAAGTTCTTCTGAGGATTGTAGTAGGCATTAACCATGTGAGCTGGCATTCCCCACTCCTTGTAGTCAACCGGTTGGTTCCACTTGCTCCAGCTGTGCTTGATTTCCACACGCGCAAAGGCTAGGGCATTCTCAAAGAGACTGGCAGTTTCATCCACTACTTTGTCCTTGTAGCGTTCTGGCAATTCCTCTGGATAACCAATATAAGGCTTGATGACATTAAGTTTGACAATGGCCTTGTCTCGCGTTTCAGGTGTGAGCCAGTCGTTCTTAGCCAAGCGTTCCTTATAAACGTCAATCATTGTCGCTACTTTTTTCTCTACGTCTGCCTTAGCTTCTGGGGAGAATTTTTCATGCGCATACCAGAGACCAAGAGCCTGCTTGAAAGGACCTTGGGCCAAGTGATAAGCTGCCTTGACCTTGTCCTGAGCTTCTGGAACACCTGAAAGGGAACGACCATAAGCACCTGACAGGACACGAATCTCGTCTGTGAGGTAGCTGGTTGAGAGATTGACCACACCCAAAATCAAGGTTGCTTTAAGTAGAGGCCACGCTTCTTCACTATAGAATTGCTCTGCTGCTTGCCAGAAACGTTCCTCGTCTACGATAACCTTGTCCGGAGTCTGTCCAAGAACTGCTTGGAAGAAATCATCCAAAGGAAGGGCAGGGGCGAATTTCCTGAAATCTTCATAAGTGTATGGATGGTAAAGTTTGGCATATTCTGAACTTTCTTCGTTAGAAAGCACCACGGCTGCAATGCGACGGTCCAATTCCAATCGTTTCTCTAGTAAGTCTGCGATTTCCTCATCTGAAAAATCATAGGCTTTGAGAAGATTTGTGGTACTTTCCTTCCAAAGAGTCAAGAGTTCCTCACGCTGAGGATGGTCTTCAGCATAGTAAGTCGTATCTGGTAGGATGGTGCCTGGTGCACTGGCCCAGAGCACATTGGTTCTGGCATCCATAAAGTCTGGTGAAATACCAAAAGGGAGGAAATTTGGTTTACCAGCTAGTTCAAACGCTGCTAGTTTGCTAGTGAAATCTGCAAAGCTCTCCAAATCTTGGTATTCCTTGAGTAGAGGAAGGACAGGCTTGATCCCATCTGCTTCTCTCTTGTCAAAATCACGTACCATACGATGGTACTTAACAAAGTTGGCGAGGATAGCATCCTCTGGGACATCCTCACCTGCCAACCACTTGTCCGTAGTCGCCAGCATCAACTCTTCAATTTCCTCATCAAGGTCAATAAAACCACCTGTTCGAGATTTATCAGCTGGAATCACAGCTGTTTTTTCCCATTCGCCATTAATAGCGTCATAAAAATCATCTTGATAACGTGTCATCTTGTTCTCGCTTTCATATTTTCACTTATTCCTAGCTTAGCAAAAAAATCTAGGGAATGCAATCAAAAATAAATTTCTTGTATCTTTCATTTTATTGTTATTTTATTAAATTTTTTAAAAATTANCTTGACTTAATTTTTTTTTTAATGTATATTAAATACAGGAGGGAGGAATTTGTTATGATACGTATTGAACACCTCAGCGTCTCCTACAAAGAAACGCTGGCACTAAAGGATATCTCACTAGTGCTCCAAGGACCAACTATTACCGGAATTATTGGTCCAAATGGTGCTGGAAAATCAACTTTATTAAAAGGTATGTTGGGAATTATCCCACATGAAGGTCAGGCCTTTCTCGACGACAAAGAAGTCAAGAAATCTTTAAATCGAGTTGCCTATGTCGAGCAAAAAATCCATATCGACTACAATTTCCCTATCAAGGTCAAGGAATGCGTCTCTCTGGGACTCTATCCATCCATACCGCTCTTTCACACCTTAAAAGCCAGCCACTGGAAAAAGGTGGCAGATGCACTTGAAATCGTTGGACTCTCAGACTATGCTGATCGCCAAATCAGCCAGCTCTCAGGAGGACAATTCCAACGTGTGTTGATTGCCCGTTGCTTAGTGCAGGAAGCTGACTACATCTTCCTAGATGAGCCATTTGTCGGGATTGATTCGGTTAGTGAAGAGATTATCATGAACACGCTGAGAGATCTTAAAAAAGCTGGTAAAACAGTTCTAATCGTCCATCATGACCTCAGCAAAGTCCCCCATTATTTCGACCAAGTTTTGCTTCTCAATCGAGAATTAATAGACCTTGGTTCAACTGAAGAAACCTTTACCGAAGCCAATCTCAAAAAAGCTTATGGTAGCAAACTCTTCTTTAATGGAGGTGACCTATGATAGCAGAATTTATCAATGGATTGCAAAATTTCCATTTCCTACAAAACGCCTTGATAACAGCTATAGTCATTGGAGTCGTTGCTGGAGCTGTGGGATGTTTTATCATCCTGCGTGGAATGTCTCTCATGGGAGATGCCATCTCTCACGCAGTTTTGCCCGGCGTAGCCCTTTCCTTTATTCTGGGAATTGATTTCTTTATTGGAGCGATCATCTTTGGCTTGATGGCTTCCATTATCATTACCTACATCAAGGGTAACTCTATCATCAAGAGTGACACTGCCATTGGTATTACCTTTTCATCTTTCTTAGCCTTAGGTGTCATCTTGATTAGTGTTGCCAAGAGTTCGACAGACCTCTTCCATATCCTTTTTGGGAATATCCTCGCTGTCCAAGATACGGACATGTGGATTACCATTGGTGTGGGGGCATTGATTCTCTTGATTATTGGGATTTTCTTTAAACAACTATTGATTACATCCTTTGACGAGCTCCTGGCTAAAGCCATGGGAATGCCCGTTAATTTCTACCACTATCTGCTCATGGTGCTCTTGACCCTTGTGTCAGTCACCGCCATGCAAAGTGTTGGAACTATTCTTATCGTGGCCATGTTGATTACCCCAGCTGCGACGGCTTACCTTTATGCTAATAGCCTAAAGAGCATGATTTTTCTTTCATCAACCCTAGGGGCAACCGCTTCTGTTTTGGGACTCTTTATCGGCTATAGCTTCAATCTCGCAGCAGGGTCCAGCATCGTGCTCACATCGGCCAGCTTCTTTTTAATCAGTTTCTTTATCTCTCCTAAGCAACGATACTTGAAACTAAAAAATAAAAAAATCAATAAATAAGGGGAAACCCTTCTGGAGGAATCTAATGAAAAAATTAGGTACATTGCTCGTTCTTTTTCTTTCTATCATTGGATTAGCTGCCTGTGCTAGCGGGAAAAAAGATACAGCATCTACAAACCAAAAACTAAAGGTTGTAGCGACTAACTCAATCATCGCTGATATTACCAAGAATATCGCTGGTGACAAGATTGATCTTCACAGTATCGTTCCTGTTGGTCAAGACCCACACGAGTACGAACCACTTCCTGAAGACGTAAAGAAAACTTCTCAAGCTGATGTGATTTTCTATAACGGTATCAACCTTGAAACAGGTGGCAATGCTTGGTTTACCAAATTGGTCGAAAATGCCAAGAAAACTGAAAACAAGGACTACTTTTCAGTTAGTGACGGCGTAGATATCATCTACCTTGAAGGTCAAAACGAGAAAGGCAAAGAAGACCCACACGCTTGGCTCAACCTTGAAAATGGGATAATTTATGCTAAAAATATCGCTAAACAGTTGATTGCAAAAGACCCTAGCAACAAGGAATTCTATGAAAAAAATCTCAAAGACTATACTGAAAAACTAGACAAACTGGACAAGGAAGCCAAAGAGAAATTTAACAATATCCCTGCTGAGAAGAAACTCATCGTAACCAGCGAAGGATGCTTCAAATACTTCTCTAAAGCTTACGGAGTTCCAAGTGCCTACATCTGGGAAATCAACACAGAAGAAGAAGGAACACCGGAACAAATCAAGACCTTGGTTGAAAAACTTCGCCAAACAAAAGTTCCATCACTCTTTGTTGAATCAAGTGTCGATGACCGTCCAATGAAGACTGTTTCACAAGACACAAACATCCCAATCTTCGCACAAATCTTTACTGACTCAATCGCTGAAGAAGGTAAAGAAGGTGACAGCTACTACAGCATGATGAAATACAACCTTGATAAGATTGCTGAAGGATTGGCAAAATAATACTCTTCGAAAATCAAATTCAAACCGTGTCAGCTTAGCCTTGCCGTACCCCAGTACAGCCTGCGGCTAGCTTCCTAGTTTGCTCTTTGATTTTCATTGAGTATAAGCCTCTGAAAAACGTCGTTCTCACATGAACGGTCGTTTTTTTTATCGCTTAATTTCCAGTCAAATCATTGGAAAAATCTGACAATTCTCGGTAAAATAAAAGAAAAAAGAATGGAGTAGTTTCATGACCACTTTTCTCGGAAATCCTGTAACTTTTACAGGTAAACAACTGCAAGTCGGAGATAAGGCACTTGACTTTTCTCTTACAACAACCGATCTCTCTAAAAAAACGCTAGCTGACTTTGATGGAAAGAAAAAAGTCTTGAGTGTTGTCCCTTCTATCGATACCGGTATCTGCTCAACGCAAACACGTCGATTCAACCAAGAACTAGCTAACCTCGACAATACCGTCGTTCTTACTGTTTCTATGGACCTACCATTTGCCCAAGGACGCTGGTGTGGGGCTGAAGGCCTTGACAATGCCATCATGCTCTCAGACTACTTTGACCATTCTTTCGGGCGCGATTATGCCCTCTTGATCAACGAATGGCATCTCCTTGCACGTGCCGTCTTTGTTCTCGATGCTAACAATATCATCCGTTATGTGGAATACGTTGACAACATCAACACGGAACCAGACTTTGAAGCTGCTATTGCTGCAGTGAAAGAACTGGACTAAAATCAAAGCCATTACGGCAGAAGGCTAGAGAAATCTAGCTTTTTTTGATATACTAGATGGAGAGAAAAGACAAGAGGGAACGAATGACGCCAAATAAAGAAGACTACCTAAAATGTATTTATGAAATCGGTACGGAAATGCAAAAAATCACCAATAAAGAAATTGCTGCCCGTATGCAGGTCTCTCCACCTGCCGTAACAGAGATGATCAAACGCATGAAAAGTGAAAATCTCATCCTCAAGGACAAGGAGAACGGCTATCTATTGACAGATATCGGCCTCGAACTGGTCTCTGAGCTCTATCGCAAGCATCGGTTGATTGAAGTCTTTCTAGTTCACCATCTCGACTATACCAGCGATCAAATCCATGAGGAAGCTGAGGTTCTAGAACACACTGTCTCTGACCTCTTTGTGGAGAGATTGGATAAACTGCTTGGCTTCCCTCAAACCTGTCCCCACGGTGGAACTATTCCTGTTAAAGGAGAACTCTTGGTTGAGATCAACAACCTACCTCTAGCAGATACCAAAGAGGCTGGAACCTATCTCCTGACTCGGGTTCATGATAGCTTTGATCTACTCAAATACTTAGAAAAGCATGAGATTCATATTGGTGACCAACTCCAAGTTAAGCAGTTTGATAATTTTTCCAATACTTTTACACTGGTCAACAAAGGTGAAGACCTCCAAGTTAGCATCGATATCGCTAAACAACTCTATGTCGAAAAAATCAACTAACCCCTTATTCCTGAAAGAAGTTCCTTTCAGGGATTTTTTATTATTTTGCTTGTAAGTCCCATTCATTTGGTGTAGAATGAAGCTAGATAAAAGAGGGAGGTTTTCCTATGAAAAAGCTCTTTAGAATCCATTTTGCAGCCATTGCAGTCAGCGATTTGCTACTGTTGGTAACTTTCAGACCCCGATACGAACTTTCTTTGGAGAGAGGCCTGTTTTTTTGCTTCATTTTCATCCTTGCTCAGGGACTACTGCTATCTCGCTTGGTCTTCCGACTCAAAAAACATTTCTCTGAGATTTATCCTCAGATGAACAAAAAAATTCGCCTCTACTATTTAGGGGTGCTCATCAGCGATTTTCTATTATTTGTCTTTTTAGCAATCACTGGCCCTCAATATTTCTACTCTCTTACTCCAGTCTTTACTTCCTGTCATTCTACTTTATATTATATGACGGCTAGCCACCTAAGAGAAAACTATCCAGACTTTTACAACAAACATACCTCTTTCTGGGAGTGTCTATAAACAAAAACCAAGCCGGCTGACTTGGTTTTCTTATCTATTTTTAGTATCAAGGATAATGGTAACTGGTCCGTCATTGACCAGTTCAACCTGCATATCTGCTCCAAAGATACCTGTCTGAACAGGTACTTCCTGAGCCAGTTTTTGATTGAAAGCGTCATAGAAGTCAGCTGCCATATCTGGCTTGGCTGCTCCTGTAAAAGCTGGACGATTCCCCTTCTTAGTATCTGCAAAGAGGGTAAACTGAGAAATAGAAAGAATTGCGCCCTCAATATCCTTAACAGACAGGTTCATCCTGCCTTCTGCATCTGAAAAGATCCGCATGTTGACGAGCTTTCGGACTGCGTAATCCAGATCCTCCTCTTGGTCCTCTGGGCCAACACCGACTAATAACAGTAAACCTTGATCTATCTGCCCCTGAACCTGACCTTCAATACTCACTTGAGCTTTCTTAACTCGTTGAACGACGATTTTCATAAAAATCCTTTCTAGATCTTAGCCATTGGTTCGTTTGACAGAGTAGACTTCTGGCACACTTTTAATTTTATCCACGACTGTGGTCAGTGTAGAGAGGTTGGAAATACCAAAGGAGACATGGATATTGGCAAATTTCATATCCTTTGTTGGTTGGGCGTTAACGGTTGAGATATTCTTAGCTGTGTTGGAAAGAACTTGCAGAACATCATTTAAGAGACCTGTACGGTTGAGGCCGTAGATATCGATGTGGGCAATATATTCCTTGTTTGAGAATTGATCTTCCCATTCCACATCAAGGAGGCGTTGTTCGTAGTTTTCTTGGGCGCGAAGGTTCATACAGTCCACACGGTGAATGGCCACACCACGCCCCTTGGTAATGTAGCCGACAATGTTGTCACCCGGCACTGGATTACAACACTTAGCAATCCGAACTAGGAGACCTGAGGCGCCTTCAATGACCACACCGCCCTCATGCTTGACCTTGAGCTTCTCCTTATTCTCAACCTTAACCTCGCCACCCTTAACTAACTCATCAGCCTCTGCCCTAGCTTTGGCACGTTCCTCCTCACGGCGTTCCTTTTCAGTCAGACGGTTAAAGACGGTAATAGCACTGATTTCTCCAAAACCGATAGCAGCAAAGAGGGAGTCTTCTGTCTTGTAGCTGGTCTTTTGAAGGACTTGGTCCATGTGACGCTTGTCCATATACTTATTAGCCACATAACCATTCTCTTGGAGCTGATTAATCAGCAGTTCGCGTCCCTTATTAACAGACAATTCCTTGTCTTGGTTTTTAAAGAACTGACGAATCTTGTTGCGTGCCTTGCTAGTCTTGACCATGTTGAGCCAGTCACGACTCGGACCAAAGGAGTTGGGGTTGGTGATAATTTCAACCTGATCCCCTGTCTTGAGCTTGGTTGTCAGTGGAACCATACGGCCATTGACCTTGGCACCAGTCGCTTTTTCACCGACTTTGGTGTGGATTTCATAGGCAAAGTCAATCGGTCCTGAATCTTTTGGTAGGGAGCGAACCGCACCATCTGGGGTAAAGACGTAAATCTCCTCCGCCAGATACTCTTCCTTAACAGACTCGACAAATTCCTTGGCATCGTCAGCCTGGTCTTGGAGCTCCATCATCTCCTTGATCCAGTTCATTCCAATAGCAGATTCCTTGCTGTTGACCTGCCCTTTAATGCCTTTCTTATAGGCCCAGTGAGCCGCAACCCCGTACTCAGCCACTTCGTGCATTTCCTTGGTCCGAATCTGGAATTCAATCGGCCCTTTTGGTCCATAGACAGTCGTATGGATAGACTGGTAACCGTTGGCCTTGCGGTTAGCGATATAGTCTTTGAAGCGACCTGGCATGGGTTTCCACAGCTCATGCACATAACCCAACATGGCGTAAACATCACTCTGGGTATCTAAGATACAGCGAATGGCAATCAGGTCATAAATCTCCTCAAAGCGTTTCTTCTTATCCTGCATCTTGCGATAGATAGAGTAGATATGCTTGGGACGGCCATAGATTTTCCCTTTTAGATTGCGTTCGGAAGTGTAGTCCTCTAACTTTGTCACGACTTCATCGACCAAAGCCTCACGCTCTCTGCGTTTTTCCTTCATCATATGAGTGATCTTGTAAAACTCAGTTGGATTGAGATAACGGAAGGACAAGTCTTCCAACTCCCACTTGACGCTGGAAATCCCCAGACGATGAGCAAGTGGAGCATAGATTTCCATGGTTTCTCTGGAAATGCGTTCCTGCTTGTCCTTTCGTAGGTGGTTGAGCGTCCTCATGTTATGCAAGCGGTCAGATAGTTTGACCAAGATAACACGAATATCTTCAGACATGGCCATGAGCATCTTACGGTGATTTTCCGCTAATTGCTCCTCGATTGATTTGTACTCGACCTTACCAAGCTTAGTCACCCCATCAACAATAATGCGAACATCATGACCAAACTCTTGCTCTAAATCATCCAGTGTCGCATCCGTATCCTCAACCACGTCATGCAAAAAACCACAGGCAACTGTCACGGCATCTAGCTTGAGCTTGGCTAAAATCCCTGCCACCTGAATGGGATGAATAATATAGGGCTCGCCAGATTTACGATATTGACCACTATGGCATTCAACTGCGTAAACCAAGGCTTTATGTACAAAAGCAACATCTTCTTTTGATAAATATTTTTGCGTTAAAGCGACAACCTCATCGCCCGTCAGATTCACTTCTTTCGGCATTTATTCTCTCCAATTCTTCCTACCATTTTATCACTTTTTTAAGAATATTAAAACTAGAAAAGCCTGTTTTCATGCCTAGACTAAGCATTTAAAATAACAAAACACTGCAAGAGAGACTCTGCAGTGCTTTGTTATTTTATTTATCTTAGTAGACTGTTTTTTCAGTTTCTACATCGAAGAAGTGTGCTTTGTTCAAGTCGAATCCAAGTTCAACTGTTGCACCTGTTTGCAAGTAGTCACGAGCATCCACTTTTGCAACAAATTCATCTTTACCAACTTGGCAGTAAAGGTGAGATTCTGAACCAAGCAATTCTGATACTGAGATAGTAGCTTTGACAACTGATTCTGGGAATGTTTCAAGGAAAGCAGGCTCTGCATTCACGTCTTCTGGACGAATACCGAAGATCAATTCTTTTCCCTCGTAGCCTTTTTCACGAAGAACTTTCAAAGCACCTTCTGGAACTTTCAAACGGAAACCGTCAGAAACAATTTCGCTACCAACCAATTTTACGTTGATGAAGTTCATAGCTGGGCTTCCGATGAATCCTGCAACAAATTTGTTAACTGGATTTTTATAAACTTCTTGAGGAGTACCGATTTGTTCTACACGTCCGATAGTACCTGTACCAGCAGGGTTTTTAGTTGCTGACATGATAACGATACGGTCGGCAAGTGTCATTGCTTCTGTTTGGTCGTGAGTTACGTAGATAGTTGTAGCTCCGATACGACGGTGAATCTTCGCAATTTCAGCACGCATAGATACACGAAGTTTGGCATCCAAGTTTGACAAAGGCTCGTCCATCAAGAACACTTTTGCATCACGGACGATGGCACGACCCATGGCAACACGTTGACGTTGACCACCTGAAAGGTCAGCTGGTTTACGATCCAAGAATTCTTTCAAACCAAGGATTGCTGCAGCTTCTTGTACACGTTTGTCGATGTCTTCTTTGCTGTACTTACGTAATTTCAAACCGAAAGCCATGTTGTCATAAACAGTCATGTGTGGGTAAAGAGCGTAGTTTTGGAATACCATGGCGATGTCACGGTCTTTTGGAGCTACGTCGTTGACAACCACACCATCGATAGACGCAGTACCTTCTGTAATGTCTTCAAGACCAGCGATCATACGAAGAGTTGTTGATTTACCACATCCTGATGGACCTACGAAAACGATAAATTCTTTGTCTTTGATGTCCAAGTTGAAATCTTCAACTGAGTAGTGTTCGCTATTTGGATATTTTTTGTAAATGTTTTTAAGATTTAATTCTACCATGGAAGGTGAACTCCTTTTATTTTTGATAGTTTTATTATAAATGAAAACGCTTTATATTTCTATGGCAAGGTGACCAAAAAAATAAAAAAGTTCTGTGCAACTTGCACAAAACTTTAGAGAATATCTGGTAAAATCAACTGATAACATAAGGTCAAATCTGTCAATTCTTTTAACTGAAGCCCTGTTAATTCTTCCCATTTATCAATCTTGTATTGGAGAGAATTGCGATGCAGGTAGAGTTGCTGGGCAGTTTTGGTTAAGACAGCACTGTTTTCCCAAAGAGAAAGAATAATTTCCTGAATCTGGTCCTGATCCAAGATCATCTGATGCAGGCATTCTTTAATAACCCTCAGATCCACAAGCCCTTCCCCAAGACTCCAGAGATAGAGTTGTGAAAAAGTGTGAACACCTTGATGACCTTGACGCCACCAAGTCTTAAACAAGTCCCACTCCGCTTTGATTAAGTCTGATAGAGCTTGAGGGCCTGTCTGAGACCACACCTGGCCTAACATGATAGACAGACGAAGGCCAAAGTCATACTCAACTGCCTCAATCGTATCAGATAAGATTGAACGAACAGAGCTGTATTTATCTTGTTGAAGCACAAATACATAATCCTGAGCTCCGACCTGTAGCACCGTCTGACAATTAGGAAAAAGAGTCCGCATCATGTCTAGCCAAGAGGCTAGATTTTCCTGTTGGAAGTAGGAAAGATGGCAATAAACCAGCTGAATCTTTTTGAAAGTTTGCGGTGCCTGCCCCTTCCCCTCAATCAGATAGGGATACCAAGGATTGAGCGAACGAGCCTGCTCCTGCTGGGTCAAAAGGGCAACCAGCTGCTTTTCACGCTCGCTGAGCCCAGCTTCCTCCAGTAAAATCCACTGCTTAGAAGCTAAAGGGAGAGTAAGATAGCCTGGTTTCTCTACTGGCTGATCTGAAATCTGAGCTTCAGGAAACCAGTCTTGTAATTCCTTTGCAATCATATTCTAGCCCTCCACTTTTTGGATGCACCAAGAAATTATGGTCTCTAGACGCTCCACATTTTCAGTCAGATGGAGATAGCCCATGACCGCTTCAAAGCCAGTAGACATGCGGTAGGTCACCACATCCGCATTTTTAGCCTTTGTGTGGCTATTGGTATTGCGACCTCGTTTATAGATTTCTTCTTCTTTTTCCGTCAGGACTTGCTCTTCCAACATGAGGGCAATCAAGCGAGCCTGAGCCTTGGCTGACACATACTTAGTCGCCTCTTGGTGGAGTTTATTGGGCTTGGTCATACCTTTGAGGATGAGATGACGACGAATATACATAGAATACACCGCATCTCCTTCAAAAGCTAGGGCAATCCCGTTAATGAGATTGACATCAATCACGTGTCCACCTCACTCCATCCTTGGTGTCAAGGAGCTTAATTCCTTGAGCCGCTAATTGATCACGGATTTGGTCTGCTGTCGCAAAGTCACGATTGGCACGCGCTTCTTGACGTTTTTGGATTAAGGCTTCAATGTCTGCATCCAAAACTTCCTCAACAAAGACAATCCCAAAGACTTCCAACATAGCCGCAAGAGCTTCCTTAACACTTGCATCATAGTTGCCGGAGTTGATCCATTTGGCCATTTCAAAGACAACTGTGATACCATTTGCGGAGTTGAAATCCTCATCCATAGCGGCTACAAACTTATCTTTAAAGTCCTGTAACTCTTGAGCATCTACAGTCCCAGAAAATGGTTGCTCGTAAGTGTTCTTCAGATACTTGAGATTAGTCTCTGCATCCCGCACTGCTTTTTCGGTAAAGTTGATAGGCTTGCGGTAATGCTGAGTGGCAAAGAAGAAACGAAGCACTTGGCCATCGATGGTTTTGAGGGCATCGTGTACCGTAATGAAGTTGCCCAAAGACTTGGACATCTTGACATTGTCGATATTGACAAAGCCATTATGCATCCAGTAGTTAGCAAAAGTCTTGCCTGTTTTTGCTTCTGACTGGGCAATTTCATTGGTATGATGCGGAAACTCCAGATCGGCTCCCCCACCGTGAATATCAATAGTATCACCTAGAATCTCTGTCGACATGACCGAACACTCGATATGCCAGCCCGGACGACCAGGTCCCCAAGGACTGTCCCAAGAAATCTCGCCTGGTTTTGCAGCTTTCCAAAGGGCAAAGTCTACAGGATTTTCCTTGCGAGCTGTTTCTTCATCGGTACGACCTGAAGCACCTAGCTCCAAATCTTCCAAGGTTTTATTAGCCAACTTAGCATAGTTGTGAGATTTTTCCACGCGGAAGTAAACATCTCCTTGACTCTCGTAAGCATAACCTTTTTCAATCAAGTCTTCCACAAAACGAATGATGTCAGCCATAAACTCTACTACGCGCGGATGGCGAGTCGCAGGTTTGACGCCCAAAGCTGTCACATCCTCACGAAAGGCAGCGATATACTTGTCCGCAACCTCCTGAGGCGTGATACCTTCTTCCTTGGCACGGTTGATAATCTTATCATCCACATCTGTGAAATTGGAAATATAGGCAACCTCATACCCACGGTACTCAAAATAACGGCGAATGGTATCAAAAGCCACCGTCGATCGGGCATTCCCTACGTGGATATAGTTGTATACCGTTGGCCCACAGACATACATGCGAACCTTTCCTTCTTCGATTGGGACAAATTCTCGCAAATCACGAGACATGGTGTCGTAAATTTTAATCATGCGGTCCACTCCCTTCTCTATTTCTGACTTTTTCGGCTGAAAACCAGCTCTGCAAAAGGGCCAAATTGTCTGAGGCTATCCAGTTGGTAAAAGCGCTGCCCTTCCTCTTGGGTAAAGAGGGGAACCCCCTTTCCTAGGATAAGGGGCGCTATCTGAATAACGAGGTGGTCGAAAAGATCCGCATCCAAGAGCGGTCCTACCAAGGAATTACCACCAATCACAAAGACATTTTTGCCTTTGTCAATCTGCTGAACAAAGTCCACCACATCCCCAGCTACTGGCTGGTAATTGCTGACAGGCAGGTGCCTATCATGCGTAAAGACATAGTTTTCCGTAGCTTGATAAAAACTTTCTACATCTTGCAAATCTTGGATTTCCTCAAAGGTCCGCTTGCCCATGATGGTGATATCCATTTGCCTGTAAAAGTCATCATAACCTGTATCCTCTACAGAACCAAGCTGATGCAGCCAGTCTATCCTGTGCTGGCTGTCTGCCAAGTAGCCATCCATGGTGATACAGCCGTAAAAATATACTGCCATTCTTGTAGTTACCTTTCTAGTTCTACACTTTTGCTTTCAGATAAATCACCTGTGTCTGTTTGACAAAGCCGATTTTTTCATACAAGCGCTTGGCACCTACGTTGCAGTCCTCTACTGCAATCTGAAATTCCTTATCATTTTGCTCAATCAGTTGGTTGACTAGGGATTTTGCTAAATAGCTTCCGTAGCCTTTGCCACGTTCAAGTTCTGATATTGCTAAACCGTAGAAGTAATTCGTATTAGTCGATAAATCTACCGTGCAAGTCCCAATAACCTGACCGTCTTTTAATAAAATATATAGGCGACTTTCTGAATCCTTCAGAGCTTCAACGACATATCTATCCACAACTTCTCTCGATTCATGTTCCTCTGAAAATGCCTGAAATTTTAACTGGCTAATTTGCTCCTGATACGAACTATCTGCTAACAAAACTTCAAGATTAGAAACAGTTACTAACTGATAAGGTCTTCTATCCTTACCTAACCAGGTTTCTGTCTCTTCATCCTCGACCAATCCCCAGTTGCTGACAAAATCAGGATGACGCTCTAGAAAAATACGTTCTGTCTGAAAAGTAACTGAACGAATAGGGAAAGAAGCCGTTTCTTTCTCAAAACTCGTAAACAAAGCACACGCAATTCCCTGACGGCGATGATTTGGATGAACCAGTATCGTCACTTCCACATCTTGGTCATCAGCATAGACAGTTAATAGACCAACAAGTTCGCCTTTTTCATAATAAAGGAAAAAGGCGGGCATGTTTGGGTCAAAATTAAGCATGTTAGAAAGATAGGGGTCACGATAAGTTCCATCATAGGCTTGGCAACAGTCAATTAGTTTTTTCGCCTCAGATAACTCCTCTTGGCTTAACTTGTTTCTTGCTTGAATCATATAGGTATCCTCTACAACCCCGACGATCTGTGACTGGCTTCTCTAGCCTGCTCTAGTTTATTGACGTAGTACTCGCGTTTTTCTTCGACTTCGTGGATTGTTGGTTCATCCTTCTGTCCATGAACTCGGACGATCTTAGCTGGAATACCGACAACCGTCACATCACTAGGTACGTCTGCCACGACTACTGCAGCTGCACCAACCTTGGCATTTTCACCGATTTCTACCGGTCCGATGACTTGGGCATGGGCTGATATGAGAGCTCCTTTTCGCACAGTCGGGTGGCGTTTGCCTGTATCCTTTCCCGTACCGCCTAGAGTCACTCCGTGATAGAGAAGAACGCCTTTTTCAACAATCGCCGTCTCTCCAATCACCAGGCCTGAACCATGGTCGATAAAAACACCTGAGTCAATCTGGGCACCCGGATGGATCTCAATCTGAGTCCAAAAGCGCCAAAACTGACTGTGCATCCGAGCTAGGAGTTTGAAGCCGTGCTTCCAGAGAAAATGCGAGAGACGGTGAGCTGCTAAGGCCTTGACACCTGGATAAGTCAGCAAAACTTCCAAACTGTTGCGTGCCGCTGGATCATTTTCTTTTACAATATCAATGGTTTCGCGCCACCATCCCATACATTTCTCCTTTTCTTATTCTGAATCTTTTGGTGTTTCTGTAAATTCTTTCTTCGGTTTGTGGTCCTTGTGATGACGTGGACGGTGAGGTCGCTCAGACTTTTCACCTTTTTCATCATGCTCAGGTTTTGGCGGACGAGGAAGAAGGGCTTTCATAGAGGCATCGATACGGCCTTTTTCATCAATCTTGATAACCTTAACATCGACTTCATCACCGATAGCTACCAAGTCCTCGACACGGTTGGTACGAGTCCAAGCCATTTCTGAGATGTGAACAAGTGCATCTGTCTTATCAAAGAGGTTGACAAAGGCACCAAATTTCTCGATACGAACAACCTTAGCATGGTAAACTTCATCCACTTTCGCTTCACGAACCAAGCCAGCGATGATTTCTTTGGTACGGTTAATGGCATCTTGGTCGCTAGAGTAGATAGATACATTTCCTTCTTCGTCGATATCAATCTTAACGCCTGTTTCAGCGATAATCTTATCAATGGTTTCTCCACCCTTACCGATGACAATCTTGATCTTGTCCACATCAATCTTGATGGTGTCAATTTTCGGTGCAGTTGGGGCCAATTCTGGACGAACTTCTGGAATGGTTGCTTCAATCACATCAAGGATTTCAAAACGAGCTTTCTTGGCTTGAGCAAGGGCTTCAGTCAAGATTTCTGCAGTAATTCCTTGGATCTTGATATCCATTTGAAGGGCTGTAATCCCCTCACGAGTACCTGCCACCTTAAAGTCCATGTCTCCAAAGTGGTCTTCCAAACCTTGGATATCTGTCAATACAGTGTAGTTATTTCCATCAGAGATGAGACCCATGGCAATACCAGCTACTGGCGCCTTGATTGGCACACCACCAGCCATAAGGGCAAGAGTTCCCGCACAGATAGAAGCTTGAGAAGAAGAACCATTTGATTCCAAGACTTCTGCTACCAGACGGATAGCGTATGGGAATTCTTCCAAGCTTGGCAAGACTTGAGCAAGAGCACGTTCTCCAAGAGCCCCATGACCAATTTCACGACGACCAGGCGCACCGTAACGACCTGTTTCCCCTACTGAGTATTGCGGGAAGTTATAGTGATGCATAAAGCGTTTCTTGTACTCTGGATCCAAACCATCGATGATTTGAGTTTCTCCCATCGGAGCCAAGGTCAAGACTGAAAGGGCTTGAGTTTGCCCACGAGTAAAGAGACCTGAACCGTGCACACGAGGAAGAAAGTCAACAACCGCATCCAAAGGACGGATTTCATCAACCTTACGACCGTCAGGACGTACCTTATCTTCTGTAATCAAACGGCGCACTTCAGCGTGTTCCATTTGTTCCAAGATTTCAGCCACATCACGCATGATACGATCAAATTCTTCGTGGTCTGCATATTTTTCTTCGTAAACAGCAGTCACTTGGTCTTTAACTGCTTGAGTTGCAGCTTCACGAGCCAATTTTTCTTCTACTTGAACCGCTTTTTGGAGGTCACTATTGTAGGCTGCGATGATTTCAGCTTGCAAGTCCGCATCCACATGAAGCAATTCCACTTCTGCTTTTTCCTTACCAACAGCAGCAACGATTTCTTCTTGGAAGGCAATCAATTCTTTAACAGCTTCGTGCCCTTTGAGAAGGGCTTCCAACATGATTTCTTCTGACAATTCTTTGGCACCAGACTCAACCATGTTGATGGCGTGCTTGGTACCAGCTACTGTCAATTCAAGAAGCGAACGCTCTGCCTGTTCTTGAGTAGGGTTGATGATGATTTGGCCGTCGACATAACCCACTTGTACCCCAGCGATTGGTCCGTCAAATGGAATATCTGAAATAGACAAGGCCAATGATGAACCAAACATGGCTGCCATTGGTGCAGATGCATTTTCATCATAAGAAAGAACTGTGTTGATGACTTGCACTTCGTTACGGAAACCTTCCGCAAACATCGGACGGATTGGACGGTCGATCAAACGCGCTGTCAAGGTCGCATCAGTAGAAGGACGTCCTTCACGTTTCATAAAGCCACCAGGAAACTTCCCAGCCGCATACATTTTTTCTTCGTAGTTAACTTGAAGTGGGAAGAAATCCCCAGTTGCCATTTTCTTAGACATAACGGCCGCAGTCAAGACAGTTGACTCACCGTAACGCACGACAACAGAGCCATTTGCTTGCTTAGCAACCTGACCAGTCTCTACAATTAACTCACGACCTGCAAAAGTCGTTTGAAACACTTGTTTTGTCATTTTAATCCCCTTTGGATTGATGAAATTATACGCCTTGCCTACAAAGATCAAGATACTAAGGTCGCAAAAAGCAAAGTAAAAATAGGAAACTGGCGAAGTCTTCGATGAAGACAAGACAGTTTATCTTTTTTACACAGCTTTTCGGCCGAGTTCAATTTTCAAGATACAAATCATTAGAAAGGTTTGATGCTAAAGCATCTAATCCTTTCACGCTAATCGCTATTAGGCGATTAGCTAAATGCTTTACTAACTCTCTCGTCAAATAACATCGATTTGACTCGTTCGTGTCGCTCAAACTAAATACTGAAAAGAACAAATTATGAAAAAATTTCTATCATAAAATTGAGAATCGACAAAGCCTTTAAAACTTTTATACCCTCATCTTTGTATCAAGTACGTACAGAGTCTATTTTATCATATTTTTCTTAAAAAGTGCGGGCTTTTCTATTAAAAAGGAACCATCCCCCTCGCTTGAGAAGAATGGTTTGCTTTTTATTACCCTAAAGACTGATGATTAAACAAGGCATGGGTTGCTTGGTGGATGTATTTGGCTGTTTCAGCATTGTTCATGGTATACAAATGCACACCTGCGACATCCTGAGTGACCAAGTCCACGATCTGATCCACTGCATAGGCAAGTCCTGCTGCTCTGAGCGACTCAGGGTCATGCTCATACTTGTCTAAGATGGCCTTAAATTTACGTGGAAGGTGGATATTCTCACACGTTTTCAAGAGACGAAGCGCTTGGTTACGGTTAAGAATAGGCATGATTCCCGCATGAATGGGAACATCAATACCTGCCAAGGTACACTTATCTTGGAAATCATAGAAACGCTCATTATCAAAGAAAAGTTGCGTTACGAGACTTGAGCAACCTGCATCCACTTTTTTCTTGAGATTTTGAATATCTGAGATCTGGTTTGGCGAGTCAGGGTGCCCCTCTGGATAGCAAGCTCCGACAATATCAAAATGCGGCGCTTGTTCCTTGATGAACTCAATCAAGTCCGTTGCGTAGCGGAAATCCTTTTGCGGTTCCACATCAGGAATGATGTCCCCACGTAGAGCCAAGATTTTTCGCACACCAACCTTATCCAAGTCCGCAAGTGTCTCTGCAACCTTCTCCTTAGTCAGATAGATAGCTGGCAAGTGGGCAATAGTTGGAATCGCCAAATCATTCTGGATAAAGTCAGCCAAACGAACCGTTGTTTCCTTGATATTAAATTTATTATTGCTGGCGGTCACACTGATAAAGTGCGGTGTCAGCTCCCGCATATCCTGCAAGGCTGAAATAATTTTATCATTACCCACAGCTGGGTTTGGAGGGAACACTTCAAATGAAAGTGACGGCGTTTGGCGTGACATAGTCATTATCCTTTTCTTTTTGATTTCATTATTGCTGAGCCAGCTAGGGCCAAGCTATTCCTTGATCAGTCAGGGTCAAGAGAGAAATCTTATCTTACAATTTCTCACGCGCAGCCTTAGCTGCTTCGACAAGGCGAATCAAGCTTTCTTTTGTTTCTGGGATACCACGTGTTTTCAAACCACAGTCAGGGTTAATCCAAACCTTCTTGCTTGGTACTTTAGCAAGGATAGCTTCGATTGTGTGGTCGATTTCGCCTTCATTTGGCACACGAGGAGAGTGGATATCGTAAACCCCAGGTCCCACTTCTGTTTGGAAGTTTTTCGCTTTGAGTTCGTCCAAGATTTCAAGGTTTGAACGGCTTGCTTCAAAGGAAATAACGTCCGCATCCATGTTGTCAATAGCTGGGATGATATCTGTAAATTCTGAGTAACACATGTGAGTGTGGATTTGAGTATCTGGCGCTACTGTTGAGTGTACCAAGCGGAAGGCTGGAATAGCCCAGTCAAGGTAGTCTTCGTACCAGTCGCTACGACGGAGTGGCAATTTCTCACGAAGAGCAGCCTCGTCGATTTGGATGATCTTCACGCCTGCAGCTTCAAGGTCGAGCACTTCATCCTTAATAGCAAGAGCGATTTGAAGAGTAGAATCCTTGATAGAGATGTCTTCACGTGGGAATGACCAGTTAAGGATGGTAACAGGTCCAGTCAACATACCTTTAACAGGTTTGTCAGTACGGCTTTGTGCGTAGCTAGACCATTTAACAGTGATTGGGTTAAGACGAGTGACATCACCCCAGATGATTGGTGGTTTCACTCCACGCATACCGTATGATTGTACCCAACCATTCTTAGAGAAGAGGTAACCTGACAAGTTTTGACCGAAGTACTCAACCATGTCATTACGCTCAAACTCACCGTGTACAAGCACGTCAAATCCAACTTCTTCTTGCCATTTGATCCATTCGTCGATCGTTTCAGCAAGGAAGGCATCGTATTCTTCTTGTGACAATTCACCCTTACGGAAGGCCAAACGTTTGGCACGAACTTCCTTAGTTTGAGGGAATGAACCGATGGTTGTTGTTGGAAGAGCTGGAAGTTTGAAAGCTTCTTCTTGGATGGCTTCACGTTCTGCAAAGGCTGGCAAACGAGTGTAGTCAGCGTCTGTCAATCCAGCGATACGCGCACGAAGTTCTGCATTTTCACCCACACGTTCAGTCGCAAAGAGTTCTTTGTTAGCTGCAAGAGCTTGTTCACCTTGACCATTGCGGATAGCATCCAAGTCACGAAGTTCTTCCAATTTTTCAACCGCAAAGGCAAAGTGGTTCAAGATAGCTGGTTCAAATTCTTCGTTAGCAGTTGTAAATGGCACATGAAGAAGTGAGCATGAGCTTGTCAAAACAATGTTTTCAGCTGGGATTTGCTCAAGAACAGCCAAGCTCTTTTCGTAGTTGTTACGCCAGATGTTCTTACCATTGACGATACCTGCATAAAGAGTCTTGTCAGCTGGGAAGCCACCTTTAACAAGTTCAAGAGTTTTCTTACCTTCAACGAAGTCAAGACCGATAGCATCCACTGGCAAGTTTACAAGGTCAGCGTAGACGTCACGAACATCACCGAAGTAAGTTTGAAGCAATACTTCAAGACCTTTTTTATCAGCCAAAAGTTTGTTGTAGAGGTTCAAGAAGAGAGCTTTTTCTTCAGCTGTCAAATCTTTTACAAGAGCAGCTTCATCGAGTTGGATACGAGTTGCACCAAGTTCAGCCAATTTAGCAAAAACTTCTTGGTAAGCAGCTACAAAGCTATCTACGAAGTCTTCTGCTTTCACACCTTCTTCAAAGTCTGACAATTGAAGGAAAGTGAATGGTCCTACAAGGACTGGACGAGTGTTGAGACCAAGTTCTTTTGCTTCTTGGAACTCATCAAAGATCTTGTGACCTGCAAGTTTGACTTGAGTGTCTTTTTCAAATTTAGGTACGATGTAGTGGTAGTTGGTGTTGAACCATTTCTTCATCGGAAGGGCACGAACATCCCCTTTTTCACCTTGGTAACCACGCGCCAAAGCAAAGTAGCGCTCAAGGTCAGACAAGTCCAAGTTTTGAACAGAAGCTGGCACCACGTTGAAGAGGAAAGCAGCATCTAGGAAGTTATCATAGTGAGAAAAGTCATTTGATGGGATTTCAGTGATACCTTTTTCTTTGACAATGTTCCAGTGTTTGGCACGCAATTCTTTTGCTGCTGCAAGGAGTTCTTCTGCTGAGATTTCTTTTCTAAAGTATTTTTCAGTTGTAAATTTTAATTCGCGGAATTCACCCAAACGAGGGAAACCGATGATTGTAGTTGACATGATGTGTCCTCCAAAATTTGTTGTTGAAACTATCTTAACAGAAAAGAAACTGTCTGTATAATTGTAAATAATTAGGCTTTGATATAGTTTGAAACTATATCACTCTTTTGGTCAAAAGAAAAAGGCTTGAAACAAATGTCTCAAATCCTTTGCATAGCTTGTTTTATAGCTATATTTTAGTTAGAATGCTCAAACGAGCTATTTATGTTTCTTATAAGTGACTATGACTTGTTATTAGAAAAGACTATAGCTCTATCCCCTTGTCA
Organism: Streptococcus oralis; assembly: GCF_003944215.1. Taxonomy (GTDB): domain Bacteria; phylum Bacillota; class Bacilli; order Lactobacillales; family Streptococcaceae; genus Streptococcus; species Streptococcus oralis_BI. The sequence goes on from NZ_RJVZ01000005.1 coordinate 91,099, forward strand.
CGGAGATTAGCCAGACACTCCTCATAGTAGGCAACGTCATGCTCACTGTAGATAGGATTGCCTAGCTTCTCCTCAGGCAAGTCTTGATAAGGAGGACAGGTTTTGCCACGGTAGTTCTTGTCCAACCATTCTGGACTGACATTATAGCCACGGTCAGCCATCTCCTTCATGATTAAGCGATGGTAGGCATAGAGACGATAGGGCGAGTGGGTAAAGACATAGTCAACCGTCGCATGCTTTCTGCCCCAGCCATTGCCACGCAGGGCGCAACACTCTCGATGTTGCCCCAAGAGCTGGGGACGGGGAAGTTGTGAAATCAAAGCCTCATGCCAAAGTCTCATGGGAGTCTCCTTTCAGCAAGGTAGAATGTTGCAGATAAGCATTTGGGTATCGTTCAAGCAAATCTCTCGTCTTAGCAATCAAGTCCTCCTTGGAAGCTTGAGCAAAGCGATAGCGATCCAGCAAGAGCATATAGTCCTTGCGCTCAACATCTGTTGCTTTCTTTTTGAAATAGCCCCAAATATGCTGAAAGGCATTGCAAACCTGACCCCTATGCTCAGAAATTTGGCAAGCACGGTCAATCAGTTCTTGAACATGACTCACCTCCACCACTTCATTCTTCAAGTATTGGCGAATCTCATTGTAAATATTGCTGGAATGGCTCAAAACGAGGTATTTATTTCTAGCCCAGAGTTGCTGGCACTGGGATTTTTGATTAGTTTGTTCCATGTTTCTCCTTACTTTCTATCAGTTTCCAGGAAATATGGAAACAAAGTTGTATCCTAAAAATTAGCGAATTATGAGCGGAATATGAGCGAATAAATAGTGTTTTTTGTAGATCCTGATTTTTCTAATAAGCCTTAGTCGACAATCCTTAAATACCTGAATAAGTCTCTACTAATAACTGAATCTTACGTAAAACCTCTTGTTTTTTCCGTTCACGCGCTCCCTGTCTACGAGAAGTTGGTGGAATAATCGAATCCAAATCAGTCCCACTGTTTTCAGCATAACCTCGTTGAATTGATTTGTCGATGAATAATTGATAATCAGCTACAAGTTTCTCAGATTCAGCTAGGTCGTGAATCGCAATTTTCTTGCGCTCCTTACCATATTCATAGAATGCATTGATAATCTCATCATGGTCTTGCAATTTTTGCAAATCGGTATCATTGATAAATCCAATAACCAACTCTTCTTTGGCACGAATATCGATACTAGAACGAATCACACGACTAACTTCTGCTTTCATTGCTTCTTTGGACTCAGAATTCTTCGATTTTTCAACAATCAATGCCAAAATATAGTCTAGGTTAATCTCATCTGTTTTTAGTAATTCAATTTCAAATTCAACATCTGAAAGGTCAACATCTAGATCTTTGGTCTTTTCATAGTTTTTAAGGTTCAAAAATTCATCTCGAATTTCCACATAGGCACTTCTTAAATCCTGAAGATAACCTTCAGAAATAGGTTTGTCAATTTCTTGGAATTCGTCATAATTTCGAAGAACATTATCAAGCTTCAACAACTCACCAAAGAGCCTAACAAACTCTTTTTTCTCATGCTCTGTTTCAATTTCCTGCGGATTCGGGAATCTTTCCAGAATTTCCCGACAGACTTCAGTATAGCCTTTGACCTCGATACCCGTTACTTGATCCACGAAACCATCCATGTATTCGCTAAAGCTTTTTTCTAAGATGATTTCAAGTTTGTTGGTATCCCCAAAAGTTTTAATAGCTTCTTGCGTAGCCTTTTCTAAATCACGGAAACAAACAATATTCCCAAAAGGTTTAACCTTGTTAAAAATTCGATTGGTTCTCGAGAATGCCTGAATCAAACCATGATAACGTAGATTCTTGTCAACAAATAGCGTATTCATAGTCGGAGCATCAAATCCTGTCAAGAACATACCTACTACAATCAGAAGGTCAACTTCTTTAGACTTAACTCTCTTAGAAAGGTCACGATAGTAATTTTGAAACTCCTTCCCATCAGTTGAGAAGTTGGTCTTGAACATTCGATTATAGTCATCAATCGCTTTTTCCAGAAACTCTTTAGAAGATTGAGGCATGGCTGTATCTTGCGGTTCTAATTCTTCGTCTTGAATTTCCCCATAAGCTGACTGTTCTTCATTTGGTGCGAAGCTAAAGATGGTTGCAACTTTCAAGCGTTTAGCTTCTGGTAAAGTTGCTTGTTGTCGCTGGAGTTCGTCATAGTATAACTTTGCTGCTTCAATACTTTGTACAGCTAGCATGGCATTAAATCCAAACAGTTGTTTTTGCTTATGAGTATAATGTTGATTTCGATGAGTTTTGTCATTGTAAACTCTCAACAGATACTCTGTGATAGTTGCTATCCGTTCTGGATGCAAAAGGAGTTCCTTCTCCATCTTTTTGAGTTTCTTCTCATCAACCTCTTGACCAACTGCTTTTTCTGCTTCTCTATATTTATTGATTTCAGGCTTGATATAGTTATAGTCAACCTTAAACTTCAATACTTTTTTATCTCGAATAGCATCTGTGATAACGTAGTTATGAAGTTGTTCTCCAAAAACTTCTTGTGTCGTTTCACCCGTCAAGCTATTTTCTGGGAAAATCGGTGTTCCTGTAAATCCAAACAAGGCGTACTGTTTAAAGGCCTTCTTAATTCGCTTTTGCGCCTTCCCAAACTGCGAACGATGACACTCATCAAAAATCAAGACACATTTCTTAGCATAGATTTCATGATTTGGATTCGCTGTTATAAATTTGTTTAACTTTTGAATGGTTGTGACAACGATTCGATCATCATTTTCTTCGATACTTCGTTGGAGTTCTTTGGTATTGTTGCTACCATTGACTGAATTTGGCTGGAATTTTTGATACTCCTTCATGGTCTGATAGTCAAGGTCTTTTCTATCAACCACAAAAATCACTTTGTCAATGTAGTCCAACTCTGTCGCCAAGCGTGCAGTCTTAAAGCTGGTCAAAGTTTTTCCTGACCCCGTTGTATGCCAGATATAGCCACAAGCATTGATAGTGCCAAAGTTCTTCATCTCATTAGATGAATGGATCTTGCGTATGATACTCTCAGTTGCTGCTATCTGATAAGGGCGCATGATGAGCAAGGTATTATCAGCATCAAAAACACAATACTTGGTCAAAACTTCTAAGAGGACTCGCTTACTTAAGAAAGTGACAGTAAAGTCCTCGAGGTCATGAATTGTTTTATTTTTGCGGTCCGCCCACTCACAGGTGAACTCATAATGATTTTTATTTTGAGCTGTTGTATTGGCAAAGTAGCGTGTATAAGTGCCATTCGAAATGACAAAAATCTGAATGTATTTGTATAAAGAATTTTCACTATTGAAACTTTCCTTACTATATCTATGGATTTGTTCAAAAGCTTGTTTGAGACTAACCCCTCGTCTCTTCAATTCAATTTGAACTAACGGCAGACCATTCACTAAAATAGTAACATCATAACGATTGGTATGGCTCCCCACCTGAGTCACTTGGTTAATGACCTGCATACTGTTATTGTGAATGTTTTTCTTATCAAGGATAAAAATATTTTTAATCCGTCCATCATCAAAGACAAAATCATAAATATGATTTTCTTGGATTTTGCGTGTTTTTTCAACTAATCCTTCATTGGGACAATCCAGATACTCCAAAACAAAGCGATTCCACTCAGTATCCGTAAAGGTCACTTTATTTAGTTTTTCAATTTGGACCTTGGCATTTGCTAAGAGTTCGGCAGGTGTGTGAATATCCAAGCGTTCGTAGTTAAGATAATTAACCAAATCAGAAATCAACTGATTTTCTAGGTCAGCCTCTGACTGGTATTCTCTATCTGTGCGATACTCTGGTTGATACTCAGCCAAGAGAATCCCTTCATTTGTTTCCGCAATTACTTCATGTACTTTTGAATAATCAACCATTTTCATTTTCCTCTTTAGGGTTAAATTTATAATTTTTCTCAAAACTATTGAATAATTCTATTAAGGTATTTTTTTCTCGTTCTTGCAATTCTCTAAACTCCAAGTCCGATTGACGATTATGAGTGAATAAATCAAACCTTTGAGCATATGGTTCTACATTTTCTTTGGTAATCTCCTCACCTGCCACCTCTAATCCTAATAAAACATCTTCCCATCTACTATAACCTAAAAATGTTGCTGTTTTCTCTGACAGATTTCTAAACAAAGCATAATGAAATTTTTCTACTCGTCCACTGTCTACAGCTTTACGTAACTCTTCTCTTACCTTTAGGTGGTATCCGAAGGGAGAATCTTTCTCAACGTCAGTTAAAATATATCTAACTTTATCTTCCTTATCAACTTCTTTTTTCATAACATAAAAGGACTTTTTTTTATTTGGTATTTTTCTGTCAAATCGTATTTCATTGTACAAAACATTATAAAAAAGTGGTTGGTGAGAAGAAATAATAAACTTTAAATCAGTGCGTTTAGATTTGGCAATAATTTCCTTTAAAAAAATAGCGGAATCAATAGTATTGTTATCATCTAACGAAGAAATTGGATCGTCAATATAAATATACTTAAAGTCCTGAAAATCAGAGTCAATCTCTGGATCGCTTAACTCTTCAATAATAAGTTCCAAAAGAGTTAGGAATATAGACCAAACAAATATCCTCTCCTCACCTCTAGAAATTTTGACTGTATCACCATCTAAAGTAAAGCGAATTCCCTTAAAATCACTCACCAATCTTGGAACACGCTGGTCTCCAATAATATCAAAAATCGGGAATCCAGAACTATCATTAGCCTGTCTCTCAATATCCTCAAAACTTGGAACTATGAGGTTATGGACATACTTCTGAAAGTTGATAATAACTTGTTCAAATTGTTGCTGTTCTTCTAAAAACTTACCAAAAAAAGTACGTTTATCATATTTGAGGTAGCGATCTTCATCATTTTCTAAATCATTTTCCCAAGTAAAAAGATCTTCTGTGAAAGCGTTAAAATAAAGTATTTTCTTTACTTTTGACTCTTCATCATTTTCCGAGATATTTAATTTATCCTTTAAAATTGTAGATAGCCTTGTTTTCCCTGTAGCATTAAAAGCATAAATTAAATGCACCTTCTTATCACTTGAGATCAGTTCGTCTGCAACATCTTCCAATGTATCAAATACTTTATCATCCGCCATGATTCACTTTTCCTTATTCATTAAAATTGAGTAATTGATTTCTCCAATATTCATACTGTTTCTGTCTTAGTTCGATTTCTTTTGGAAGACCCTCAGAAAGAGAGTTGGTTAAAGTATTGAAATTGTCAAGAGTAGAGACGATTCTTTCTTGTTCTGTAATGGATGGTAAGTAAAAAGTAATTTTATCAATAGCATCCTTAGATAATCTCGGAATACTTGCCTTTCGAACTTGTGATTTGAGTCTATCTTGCTTACTTACCAAGACATAGTACATAAATTTATCAGAAATATTATCTGACGTCTCTAATGTGTAGACATCATCTGCTGCCCAAAAGTCCATAGCGCTATACCCAATTTCACCAGCCGCACCTGCACAAATTACAAAGCTAGAATTTTTCACTCTGTTTGATTCGGTATAATATCCTAAGGGCGTCAAACTGTTTTGATAAACTGGAAAATTTCCTGTAGTAGCTAATTGTTGTCTCACAAGACGTTTCCCGCGTTGTAAATTGACAACTTGTCCCACCTTCACTCGAATTGGACCAAATACCCACTGTAATAGCCTGATAAGAGCGGAATTGTCCCACTCCTCTACTCTACTCTACTCTCAGTGTACTCGCCTTCGGCGACGAATGTCAAGAGTTTTTCTCTAAAATATTCATACTGTTTTTGACGAAGTTCAATCTCCTTGGGTAGTCCGATGTTTAGGTCATTACAAACCTTGTCAAAGTTGTCTAGAACTTGAACAATACGAGACTGAATTTCGAGAGAAGGGACTGGGATTTTTAATTTCGAAAGTGCACTACCATTCGTTAAAGCTCTGGTTGTATAAGCACTATACCGCACAATATCCCTTCGAAAAGTAGTTGATTCAAAACAATATGCACAGTATTCAGGAAGCAATAATTTCGTAATCGGTCTCGCTCTCAAAACAAATCCACTAAAAACTCCGTCTTTAACTTCATCTAATAATACGGAAGTTTTTCCAATTTCTTCTTGTGTTTCAGAAGTTCGTGTGAAAAAGACATCCCCTCTTTGAACACCATAACGTTCTTTTTCCTCAGGACTTACTCTAACTTTTCCTCTCAAAACATTCGCTGATATTTTATTGTTCCTGTATACATCAGTATAATTAACTATAGGTGTTCCACTCCCAAAAAATTCTTTTCCTTTGTTCAATCCATTCTTAAAAACAAATAATTCTCCCAAAGTCTTCCACTCAACCTGATAAACTTCATCCTCAAATGATAAGAGTTTATCCCGATAAAAAGAATATTGCTTTTTACGTGAGGTCAATTCTGAGGTCAATTCTGTAACATAATCGGTCATTTTGTCAAGTATTTGCACTATTTTTTCTTGAATTTTTTGAGGAAGTAACGGAACCTTTATTTTCTTAAATGCTACTTTAGAAATATTATACCTAGTTACACCACTTGCAGTTTTCTCAATCTGTTTTCTGAATTCAATACTTCTAAACAAATACTTAGTAAATTCTGGTAAAAGTTCAACATCTTCATTAAATCGTATTCCAAAACTAAAACTATTTAGATAAATCGGTTCCTCAGGTACAAAAGTAACTACAGAAGACATGCCAACTTCTTCTTTGCTCTCTGAAGAACCTGTTATTAACACGTCTCCGTATTCTATAAAATTTTGCTTCTCATTTTCATCTACCTGAACATTCTCCAATATATTTAATTCAACTTGTATATTATTAAAAATATTTTTATAAGTTACATACTTAGCATTTCCATTTTCAAAATCAGATTTTGTTTTTCCAGTTAAACCACCGTAAAAATGACTAACTTCCCCTAACTCTTTCCACTCAACGGGACAGTTTTGGATTTCTTCTAGGATATTCATGGTTTCCCTCCTTCCTTGGCTAGATTTTCAATGCTTTTTATTTCCTTGAGATAATCTTTTTCAACTTGACTGAGGGTCTTGGCTTGGTAGCTCTTATACTCCTTATCCACCTTCTGCTTCATCTGTTCACGAGAAATAGAACCACTATTGTCCAGCAAATCTTCGCCAGTAGCCTGAAGGATACGATCTACGTGAGTCACCCAGTCTGCCATGGTCATGACCTCTTCTCGCTCTGCCTGTCTTTCAGCAAAATCTAGATATCCTGATACAAGCTGATTAAGCCCACGGAGTTCCTTCTCTGTCAGATAGTTCTTGGCAACTTTTGCTTCAGATAGAGTAGGAAGGTCTCCCTTAAAAGTGGTCAAGCCCATAAACTCCTTTTCGCTATCGACACGGTTATAGATGAGTTCACTCGCAGTGTTGTGGTGAATGGCATAATGCATCTTGTTTTGAACCGTCGCAAAGAATTTCTTTGCCTCTGGTGAGTTTGCATTGTAGTCACTTGATGTCGCGAAAAGATCTAAAACCTGACGGTAAAAGACTTTTTCGCTTGATCGAATGTCTCGGATTCTTTCCAAGAGTTCTTTAAAGTAAGAGCCACCACCCAAGTTTTTCAAGCGCTCATCATCCATAGCGAAGCCCTTGATCAGATACTCTTTCAAGACTGTAGAAGCATAGTGTCTGAACTGGATTCCACGAGGGGAGCGCACACGGTAGCCAATCGCTAAAATCATATCCAGATTATAAAAGGCGACTTTTTTCGACTGAGTTTTCCCAGACATTGCCCCGTGACGAGTGGTTGTCAACTGATAGTTGACAACCACTGTTTCATCCAACTCACCATCTTCAAAGATAGCCTTGATATGTTTACTAATGTTTTGCTTGGAAGTCTGAAAGAGATCAGCTAGTTCTTGTTGGGTCAGCCAGACCGTTCCATTATCCAAGTGAAGTTCAATAGCGGACTCTCCGTCATCTGTTCTATAGAGAATCACATCATTTGCCATGGCTAAGCTCCTCTACAATCTTATCTATCTCTGCACGCAAGTGGTCAATCTTGGCAACAGTCTCTGCGATCTCTTTATTGAGCACATCAATATCAATCTTCTCACGAGTATCTTCTTGTTCAACATAAGTTGAAACAGACAGGTTATAATCCTGCTCTGAACCAATCACCTCATTCTCAACAAGAGCAGATTTATAGTCAACATTTTGATAATTAGAGAATAATTCAACTATATGCTCGATATTGCTATCCGTCAAAACGTTGTTATTGGTCTCTTTTTTGAATTCCTTACTTGCATCAATAAAGAGTGTTTTATTTTCAAGTTTATTCTTCGCCAAAACCAAGATCGTAGTTGCGATAGAAGTTCCAAAGAAGAGATTATCTGGAAGAGCAATCACTGCTTCAACAAAGTTGTTATCTACTAGATACTGACGAATGGTCTTTTCAGCACCACCACGATAGAAAATACCTGGAAAACAAACAATAGCTGCTCGACCTTTATTGGACAAGTGGTTGAGACTATGCATGATAAAGGCAAAGTCAGCTTTTGACTTAGGAGCTAGTTTCCCTGCTGGCGCAAAACGGTCATCGTTTATCAGAGTTGGGTCTCCATCTCCCACCCATTTTACAGAATACGGAGGGTTAGAAACGATAGCATCAAAAGGCTTTTCTTCCAAATGCTGAGGATTTAAAAGGGTGTCCCCTCGCTTAATGTCAAAGTTGTTGTAGTTGATATTGTGCAAGAACATATTCATACGAGCCAAGTTATAGTTGGTCATATTGATTTCCTGACCAAAGAAACCATCCTCCAAGATATGGTCTTCGTATTGTTTTTTCATCTGTAACAAGAGTGAGCCCGACCCACATGTTGGGTCATAGACCTTATTAATCTTGTCCTTGTCGACCATGACTAGTCGAGCTAACAATTTAGAAACAGTCTGAGGGGTGAAAAATTCCCCACCACTTTTCCCTGCGTTACTTGCATAGTTGGAAATCAAGAACTCATAAGCATCTCCAAAGGCATCAATGTCATTTTCCTCAAAGTTTCCAAAGTTAATGCTATTGATACCGTTAAGGATATCAGATAGGCGTTTATTTTTTTCTGGAACACTTCCACCAAGGATGTTGCTTCGTGTATCCAAGTTATCAAACAAACCTTTGATATCATCTTCTGATTTGAAGCCAATGGCTGACTTTTCAATATCTTGAAAAATATTGGCCAACTCTTCGTTTAAATTTTCATTTTGTGAAGCGTTCTTGACGACATTTTCAAATAATTGACTTGGAAGGATAAAGAAACCCTTATCCTCAACTGTCCCTGGTTTGAAATCTTGCTCAGCTTCTTGGTCACTTAAGTCAGCATAACGGAATTCTAAATCCCCAGCCTCATGCTCAGCACGGTCAAAATAGTCGGCCATATGCTCTGAAATAAAGCGATAGAAAAGAATCCCTAGGATATATTGCTTAAAATCCCAACCGTCTACAGCCCCACGCACATCGTCCGCAATCGCCCAAATTTTACGATGCAACTCCTTGCGTTCTGCATTTTCTTTACTTGCCATTTTTACTTTCCTTAATTAATGTATTATCTTTTCTATTTTATCATATTTCAAGAAAAACCACTCGACCTAGGGAGGACGAGTGGGATATAAACTATTTTTAAAATATGATTTTATAATTGTACTCTATGAATTCAATTATTTTTTGATTTTATTAAGGTAGTAGAACATCTTTCATACCATCCTTATCATCACTCTTAACAAATACAACATTACGTTTCCCTGTTAACTCTATCAGTTTTTCTTTCCCAAGGATGATTGCGAGATTCTTAATAATTGAACGTTTAGCTGATTCATCGTAATAAGTGAAAATAAACCGATATAGATACTCACCTTTCTCTGCTAATTCAAAACATTTTTGAAATATCTCTTTATCCAATGGATCAACAGAGTGACCAAAAATAATTATATTTTTGGATATCAATATTGATACTTCCTCATCTGAATCCCTGTACCTTGGTTGGAAAAATTCTTCAAATTCATTTCCTGTCTCTTTAACGACCCTTTGGTAATACTTCTGATAAGGAATTAAATCACTGTTAACATCATTTTCTTTATCTTCTATTCCAAAGACCATAGTATTGATGCGACCGAAAGTTCTCTCTAAATCAATTCGGCCATGTATAAAATGAGTTAGCATATCAGAAGTTCCAAATAGATATCCTGAAGTATTGGTATAATTAAAATTTAAAACATAGGTATGTGATAAATAACATATTGCATCCAAAGCTGTTGGTCTTGCTTCAATTCCTCGAATCTCAAAATCTATATAATCTAAATACGACAGATAGATTTCTAGTAGTTCAATTAGTAAATCAAGTTGATCAAGAAATAACTCATTAAGGTTCTCTATGAAAAGTTCTTTTTTATAATTATCCAATTCTTCATCTAGAATTTCATCTTCGAATACTTTTGCAACATAACGTTTTGCGGTGTAATTATTTGTATCTTCTAAAACATCATTAAAATAAGGGTAATAATCAGATCCAATACATTCAGATAATACTTTACTATTTTCTTTAAAAAACAGTATTGCATCTGCAAGTTGAGAAATCATGATTTCAAGGTTAGACCAATTTTCTCCAAGTTTATCCTTGTTATCATTAATAAATTTCAAATACAAATTATCTCTGTATTTCTCAATCCTTATATTTTTAACTTTTAGAAACTCCAGTAACCCCTCATCTGGATTAGAAAATAATTGTTTTTCAAAGTCAATAAAATCGGTATACTTTGTTTTTCGCCCCATTGCAATATCAAAGCCATTACCTAAAATTAAAATTGTATCTGCCATATTTTCTCCCTTTGCTTTTTTATTTTCTAGAGGGGTAATATTTTACTTCTCCTACTCCAATCGGCTTTTAACCTTCTTCTTAGTCAAGGTACGGTCGTTTTTATTGGAGAGAGCTTTGATACGAGCTTCTAGAAGGATTTTCCGTCCGGCCTCTGTTCGTGTGTAGATCAGGTAATAACGTCCAATAGTTGGCGTCAGAAAGTCGAGGAATTTCTGTGTATCTTCCTTGCGCTTGTCAAAAAGACTAGGCACGACATAGTAAGGTGACTGACCTTGTCGGACTTTCTCTGCCTTCAATAGATAGCGCTGATTGTCCACTGGTGTAAGGAACTCCCCCACAGTCTGTGCAAACAGCTCCTTGTCCCTCATGCTTCCTCCCTTGAGATAGGTGAAAACCATATAATTTTCCTTATCCTCCTCTACCTGAACACGGGATTGATCGTCTATTAGATGCCCCGAATCTAGCAGAGCCTTTCGGATCTGCTCACCAAGGAATTGCATACGCCTATAGGGGCTTTTATAGAAGAGATAGCGTGATGTAGCAAAAGCTAGAAAGAGGAGACAGGCTGCCGTAAGCCACCAAACACCAATCAGTCTCAGTCTAAATAGCAAGACCAACAAATCCACTGCTAACAAGAGCAATGACATGCGAACCCATTTTAATGCATCAAGCAAGAGCATGACTGGGATCTTCTGTTTTTGGGTTGCGACTTCTGTAACTATCTCGAACTGATCCGCTACGACAAGAGCATCTTGCCATTTTTTGCGCAAGCCTGCTCGATCCTTGGAGAGACTCTTAACTCGCTCATTATACTCGCTGATTTGCTTTTTCCTAAAGGGGGGCTTTGGAAACTCCAAGCGATCCAAACCAGTCTCAATAGTCTCCTGATTATAGGCCAGTCCAAGAAAATGTTCCATACGACGCGATAGGGTTTGAAGATCCTGGTTAGTATTTAGGTCTTGTTCCTCTTTTTCACCGGGAAGTGGGAGGATGCGGATAGGCTCAACAGCGACCAGGTGCCAGATATTGCTAGTCTTTTCTGGATGTCCTTGCCAGGTACGAATGGCACGTCCACGCATCTGATTACTCAGCATAAAGCTCCCCACAAAACTTCCAAGAATTAGGGAATTGACACAAGGGGCATCCCAACCCTCTCCAAGGAGAGATTTGGTTCCAACTAGGATTTGGATCCGACCGCGTTGGAAAAGTTCCGTCACCGCCGCTACAATACCCTTAGCCGTACTAGGGAATCCCACCAGTACATAATCTTCTTGGTCTAACTGACCAATAGACGAAAAACTAAGATGAACCTGAGGCAAGAGTTCCTTCAACTCTGTTGCCACATTGGTCGGAAGAATAACGACACTCCCTGACAAAACAGCCAAAGATACAGGTATCTCATGCTCCTGAACTTTCCGACGAATACTTTCAAAATAAGGAAGAACTCCCAACTGAGGAATGGTTGCCTGATTATCTCCCAGATAGGTGGCAAAATCCTTGCGAATATAGTCAGCTAGTACTAACTGTCTCAGTTCCTGACCTAGACTCTCATACTCTGCCCGGAAGATATCGGCAATGGCAGACAACTTCCCCAGAGATTGGGTTAAAAGCTGGTCAGAAGCCTTAGACTTAACCAGATAAACCTGACGTTTTTCCACCAACCCACGCGCCTTCAAGTCAGCCTCTAACTTTTTCCTATATCCATCTGGATCCTCATACCAATCTGGTGTCTGATAGAGAACGCTCTGCAACAACAGCTCGAGCCAGTAGGAGTTCACCTGAGGCAGACGTTTCGCCCCCAAAAGATTCTCTAAAGAGTCAGGAATGGTCAATCCTTGAGAATACATATAGATCAAAATAGCCGACAAGTACTTAGGGTCTTCTAGTAGAACATCGGATGAAATGTCTCCTTTGAGTACCTTTGAACCTGACACTAGAGCTTGAAAGTCAGGATTGACCAAAAGCTGATGGATATACTCCCACTTTCTATCTTCAAACTGCCTGAGGTGTTCCGACTCTTCAGCTGTTGGTGAACAGATATAAACAAAATCCTGATGAGGACAGAGGGTGTCTTCCTTGACTAGTTCAGGTACCGTAATTTCTTGGTCAATTTCCCCACACATACGGATATAGCGTTCCCAGAGTTCAGGCTCGCTGTCATAAGGTGGTGTCGCTGTCAGGGAGATGACTTGCAGCTGTTCATATTGCTTGCGAAAGGCTTCCAGACTTTTCCACCATTCATTGCGCAGATGGTGGCATTCATCCAAGCAAAGTGTAACGACTTTCTGAGCTCTTAGACTTGCAAGCAAATCAAACCCTACAAAATCCTCTGCTTCTCCATCTTCTTGTGATTGCAATTGGTTCATGGCGCTATGAAAAGCCTGATAGGTCACAATCGTTAATGCTTTCATCTCCTTTAAGTTTTGGGAAACGAGATCTGAAATCTTCTGTTCGTTCTCTAAAAAGGCTGTTTGAATCCTGTCCACCCATTGTTCACGAATGGTGACAGTTGGAACCAAAACAAGGGCTGGATTGCCAAAACGAGCGATTAGCTCGATACCAATGGTGGTCTTGCCGGACCCTGGTGCCGCCACTAGGTGAACATGCCTATCTGCTTGATAGTCTTGAAAACGATCCAAGACCTGTTTTTGGTACTTTCTCCATCTTCCTTTAAAATTTAAATCTAACATTTCTTTCACCGTTATATCTCTTGACTTACTTCTTTAATTGTACCACACTTATATAAAAAGCAAGATAAGGAATCAAATTAGTCTTTATAAGAAAAATATGGTATAGTAGAATCATACTATCTATAAGGAGTTTCTATGTCACAGCATAAGCAAATGAAAGCTGTTTCTCCCCTTCTACAGCAAGTCATCAATATTTCGTCTATCGTCGGGGGAGTCGGCACCTTGATTTTTTGTATTTGGGCCTATCAGGCGGGTGTTTTACAGTCCAAGGAAACCCTATCGGCCTTTATCCAGCAAGCTGGGATTTGGGGACCACCACTCTTTATCTTTTTACAGATCCTACAAACCGTCGTTCCGATCATTCCGGGAGCTTTGACCTCAGTGGCTGGGGTCTTTATTTACGGACATATCATCGGGACTATCTATAACTATATTGGTATCGTGATTGGCTGTGCCATTATCTTTTATCTCGTGCGTCTCTATGGAGCTGCCTTTGTCCAGTCGGTCGTCAGCAAGCGCACCTATGACAAGTACATCGGTTGGCTAGATAAGGGCAATCGTTTCGAGCGGTTCTTTATCTTTATGATGATCTGGCCAGTTAGCCCAGCTGACTTTCTCTGTATGCTGGCTGCCCTCACCAAGATGACCTTCAAACGCTATATGATTATCATCGTTTTGACCAAGCCCTTTACCCTAGTGGTTTATACTTATGGTTTGACCTATATTATTGATTTCTTCTGGCAGATGTTTTGAGAATAGAAAAATCCGTTTGGTTTCCCAAGCGGATTTTTAGAACATAAATAGAAAATAGTCTGATACTAAATATACTTTGGTATGGAAATCATGCCTATTTTTCGATAGTGAATCGAGGACTTACCTAGCCTTTCCGCCGTGATAAAAACACCTGAAATCATTAGATTTCAGGTGTTCGGAAACTTTGAGACATTAGGCTCAAAGTTTAGGTATGGAATTTCGAAGAAAGTCGCTACCGTCCGTAATCACTTAAGGAAAGGCTCAAAAAACATTGTCTTCAAGCAAAACATCCGTTTGGTTCCCCAAGCGGATTTTTTGTTTGCTTTATTTTGCGACACTCTTAGCAAGGACAAAGTTCCCAAGTGTGGCAGAACCATTTCCAGCAACTGCTGGAGTGACAATGTAGTCACGCACGTCTGGTACTGGTAGGTAGCCGTTGAGGAGAGCTGTGAATTTCTCACGCACACGGTCCAGCATGTGTTGTTGGGCCATGACCCCACCACCAAAGACGATCACATCTGGACGGAAAGTCACTGTAGCATTGACCGCAGCTTGAGCGATATAGTAGGCTTGGACGTCCCAGACAGAGTTGTTGAGTTCGATGTTTTCACCACGAATACCTGTACGAGCTTCAAGACTTGGTCCAGCCGCAAAGCCTTCCAAACAGCCTTTGTGGAATGGACAAACACCGTTGAATTCTTTTTCAATATCCATTGGGTGTTTGGCTACATAGTAGTGCCCCATCTCAGGGTGACCCACACCGCCGATAAACTCGCCACGCTGGATGACACCTGCACCGATCCCTGTACCGATCGTGTAGTAGACCAAGTTTTCGATACGACCACCAGCATTGTTACGAGCAACTACTTCACCGTAGGCAGAGCTGTTTACGTCTGTGGTGAAATACATGGGCACATTTAGGGCACGACGAAGGGCACCAAGTAGGTCTACATTTGCCCAGTGAGGTTTTGGAGTCGTTGTGATAAAGCCATAGGTTTTTGAATTTTTGTCGATATTGATAGGGCCAAACGATCCGACAGCAAGACCTGCAAGATTATCGAATTTTGAAAAGAACTCGATGGTTTTATCGAGGGTCTCGATAGGAGTTGTTGTAGGAAATTGTGTTTTTTCTACAACATTAAAATTTTCATCTCCGACAGCACAGACAAACTTTGTACCGCCTGCTTCTAAGCTTCCGTATAATTTTGTCATGATAAACCTCTTGTTTTTATTTTCTTTATTATAGCATACTTCAAAAAGTTACTTTTCTCTATATTTTAGTTTTTCCTCTGTAAATCTTACTATCTAATAAAAACGAACAAACATGATATTTGTTCGTTTTGTTTTTAGATTTGATTTTCGAAGAGGACTAGGCTTTCACTTCAATGATCGCATCTCCCTTGACAACTGAACCGCTTGCGACTGGTGTCACAGAAGCGTAGTCTGCTGTGTTGGTTACGATAACCATTGTTGTGTCGTCAAGACCTGCGGCAGCGATTTTGTCTGAGTCAAAGGTTCCAAGAACGTCTCCAGCTTTGACCTTGTCGCCTTGAGCAACTTTTGCTTCAAAGCCTTCGCCGTTCATAGATACAGTGTCGATACCAACGTGGATCAAGATTTCAGCTCCCTTAGCTGTCTTCAAACCAAAGGCGTGACCTGTTGGAAAGGCGATAGATACTTCTGCATCAGCTGGTGCGTAAACCACGCCTTGGCTTGGTTTTACAGCGATTCCTTGTCCCATTGCACCACTTGAAAATACTGGGTCATTGACATTCTCAAGAGCAACTACGTCACCAACGATAGGAGTTTGGATTGTTTCATTTTGAAGAGTATCAGACTCTTCCACTACTGGTGCTTCTACTGTAGTTTCAGTAACTGTCTCTGCAGTTGCTGTTGCGGCTTCATCAGCAAAGACACCTGCTGCTTTTGTTTTACCATAGAAATAAGTCAAGGCAAAGGCTGCGGCAAATGAAATCACTTCTGCAACTACATACATAGGGATTGAACCTGCTTTAATAGATAGGAATCCGATAAATCCAGCTGCTCCCAAAGAAACAGCAATGACATGGGTCAAGCCTGCAACAAAGGCACCAACTGCTGAACCAGCAAGAGCACAGAAGAATGGGAATTTGTATTTCAAGTTCACTCCAAATAGGGCAGGCTCAGTAATACCAAGGAAAGCAGAGACAGCCGCAGAACTTGACAAGCCTTTAGTTTTAGCATTTTTAGTCAAGAAGTAAATAGCAAGAGTGGCTGCACCTTGCGCCACGTTTGCCATTGAAGCAACAACAAAGATGTAGTCACCAAATCCAGTACCGTTATTATTATATGCCGACAATAACTGTGTTTCAATAGCAGGGAATGATTGGTGAAGCCCTGTCATAACAATCAATGAATATGTTCCACCAAAGAGCCCCATACCAAATGCACCTGTAGTATTGTATAGCCATACAATAGCATTAGTAATGGCATCAGAAACCACCAACATCACAGGACCAATAACTGTAAAAGTTAGGAATCCTGTAATCATAACTGATAAAAGCGGTGTGAAAGTAAAGTCAACTGCAGATGGCAATTTTTTGTGGAAGAATTTTTCTAAAGTTGCCAACAACCAGACAGCCACAAGAACTGGAATAACTTGGTAAGCATAGTTTGTTTGTGTAACATGGTAACCTAAAATATCCCAAAAAGCTTCTTTACCACCCAAATCTGGTGTGGTCATAATCATACCAATAGCTGCACCAAGGAATTGGTTTGCTCCAAAGCGTTTAGCTGCTGAAATACCTACCAAAACAGGCAAGAACATAAATGGAGCAGCAGACATCAATTGAATCATCGCTGAAATACCTTTGATAGCAGGGTACATGTCTTCAATTGATTGAGGTCCAAATAAGTCTGGTGATGTCAAGAAGTTACGTAATGCCATCAAAAGACCACCTGCAACCAATGCAGGAATGATTGGAACAAAAATATCTGACAAAAGCTTAATCAAATCCATCAATGGATTAAATTTTTTGTCTTTATTCGCAATCTCTTTTAAATCATCTGTGGAAACTTCTTTCAAACCTGTTTTTTTGATGATTTCTGCATATACAAAGTTAACGTCTCCAGGACCAATAATAATTTGGTATTGTCCGTTTGTGCTAAATGTACCTTTAACATCAGCATTGTTATCTAGAGCTGCCTGGTTCACTTTTGTTTCATCCTTTAATACCAGACGAAGGCGGGTCGCACAATGTGCTGCAGCTACAAGATTCTCTTTGCCGACAGCCTCAATGACCTCGGCAGCAACTTTACTATAATCCATAGCAAAAATCTCCTTATAAAATTTTGTTCTTGTTTGAAAGCGATTTATTCGCCCTACGACTATTATTTTATCATGTTTCTAAAATATGTCAAGCGTTTTGCAGAATTTTTTATTTCCTTTCTTTTGCTCCTGATTATTCTTGCTCATTTTTGAGGGATATTTTCTTTTTCCTCAAAAAAATATCCTTATATTAGAGGGCTCAAAGCTTTTTATTTATATTTTCTTTCATTTTTTCGTGAAAATTTACCAGATTCCCTTTACTTTATTTCTGGCAATCGTTTGACATATTTTTCTCTTTTTTAACATAAAAGACTTGCTTTTTTTGCCGAAAACGTTTACTATTAATAATAGAATAGAACTTATGGAGGAAAGATAAAATGGAATGGACAACTGAGCGTCGTTATAGACCCTATGAAGATTGGACGCAAGAAGAAATTCAACATATAAAGGAAAAGATGGCACAATCTCCCTGGCATACTCATTACCATGTTGAGCCAAAAACAGGACTTCTCAACGATCCAAATGGCTTTTCTTACTTTGATGGCAAGTGGATCCTCTTTTACCAGAATTTTCCTTTTGGTGCAGCCCACGGTTTGAAATCTTGGTCACAGCTAGAAAGTGATGATTTGGTTCACTTTAGAGAAACTGGAGTCAAAGTTTTGCCTGATACTCCATTAGATAGCCACGGTGCCTACTCTGGTTCTGCCATGCAGTTTGGCGATAACTTGTTCTTGTTTTATACAGGAAATGTCCGTGATGAAAACTGGATTCGTCACCCTTACCAGATTGGTGCTTTGATGGACAAGGATGGCAAGATTACAAAGATTGACAAGGTCTTGATTGATCAGCCTTCTGACTCTACAGACCACTTCCGCGACCCGCAAATTTTTAACTTCAAAGGTCAATACTATGCTATCGTCGGTGGACAGGATTTGGAGAAAAAAGGCTTCGTCCGTCTCTACAAGGCTGTTGACAACGACTACACAAACTGGCAAGCAGTTGGCGATCTTGACTTCGCTAACGATCGCACTGCCTACATGATGGAATGCCCAAATCTGGTCTTTGTAGGGGAGCAACCTGTCCTTCTCTACTGCCCACAAGGTTTGGATAAGGACGTTCTAGACTATGACAATATCTTTCCAAATATGTATAAGATCGGGGCTTCCTTTGATCCTGAAAATGCTAAAATGGTAGATGTGTCTCAACTTCATAATCTAGACTATGGTTTCGAAGCCTATGCGACTCAAGCCTTTAACGCTCCAGATGGACGTGCATTGGCAGTAAGTTGGCTTGGGCTACCAGATGTTTCTTATCCATCTGACCGTTTTGACTACCAAGGAACCTTCTCCTTGGTAAAAGAACTCACTATCAAAGATGACAAACTCTATCAATACCCTGTCGTAGCTATCAAAGAACTTCGTGTCTCTGAAGAACCCTTTTCAAATCGTGCTCAAACGAATAACAGCTATGAACTCGAGCTCAACTTGGAAGCCAATAGCCAGAGCGAGATTGTCTTACTAGCCGATAAAGAAAGCAAGGGCCTTTCAATCAACTTTGACCTTGTAAATGGTCAAGTGACAGTGAATCGTAGTCAGGCTGGTGAGCAGTATGCCCAAGAATTTGGTACAACTCGTTCTTGCCCTATCAATAACCAAGCTACTACTGCCACTATCTTCATCGATAAGTCGGTCTTTGAAATTTTCATCAATAAAGGAGAAAAAGTATTTTCTGGTCGTGTCTTCCCACATGCGGACCAAAATGGTATCCTGATCAAGTCTGGAAACCCAACTGGAACTTACTATGAATTAGATTATGGTCGCAAAACTAACTGATGTCGCAAAACTTGCAGGCGTCAGCCCCACTACCGTCTCACGGGTCATCAATAAAAAGGGATATCTATCTGAGAAAACCATTCAAAAGGTAAATGAAGCCATGCGAGAATTGGGCTACAAACCCAATAACCTAGCACGCAGTCTACAAGGAAAATCAGCCAAGTTGATTGGACTTATTTTTCCAAACATCAGTCATGTCTTTTATGCGGAGTTGATTGACAAGTTGGAACACCAGCTCTTCAAGAATGGCTACAAGACCATCATCTGTAACAGCGAACATGACTCTGAAAAAGAACGGGAGTACATTGAAATGCTGGAGGCCAATCAGGTCGATGGTATCATTTCTGGAAGTCACAACTTGGGAATCGAAGACTACAATCGTGTGACAGCACCGATTATTTCCTTTGACCGAAACTTGTCTCCAGACATCCCTGTCGTCTCCTCTGATAACTACGGTGGCGGGGTCCTCGCAGCTCAAACTCTAGTCAAGACAGGCGCCCAGTCTATCATCATGATTACAGGGAATGACAATTCCAACTCGCCTACTGGACTGCGCCATGCTGGCTTTGCATCTGTACTCCCAAAAGCTCCTATTATCAATGTTTCAAGTGACTTTTCTCCCGTCAGAAAGGAAATGGAAATCAAGAATATCTTGACCCATCAGAAACCAGATGCTATCTTTGCTTCTGACGATTTGACAGCCATTTTGGTTATCAAAATCGCTCAGGAGCTAGGTATCTCTGTTCCTGATGAGCTCAAGGTCATCGGCTATGATGGGACTTACTTTATCGAGAACTACTACCCTCACCTGACAACGATTAAGCAACCTCTAAAAGAGATTGCCCACCTAACTGTCGATCTTCTCCTGCAGAAAATTGAAGGCAAGGAAGTTGCGACAACTGGTTATTTCTTACCCGTTACTCTATTACCCGGTAAAAGTATTTAAGCACAAGAAAACTCAGACTGATTTGTCTGAGTTTTTTATGATCTTAAGTTTTCGAGATAACGCTGGGCTGTCTCTAAGTTAAAGGTTTTATCTGCGATGAGGCGCTCAACGAGAAGAGCAACTTCAGACTCACTAGCACCTGCTAGGAGAGCTAAGGATTTGGCCTGCAATTTCATGTGGCCTTGCTGGATGCCCGTACTTACCAAGGCTTTGAGGGCCGCAAAGTTTTGGGCGAGACCGATAGACACGATAATCTGAGCTAATTCTTTGGCAGAAGGATTTCCCAGTAGTTCATGACTGAGGGCTACACGCGGGTTGAGACCGATTGAGCCACCCTTGGTCGCTACCGGCATGGGTAGGGTCATCTCACCGACCAATTCTTCTCTTTCCATGTCCAGTGTCCATTGACTAAGACCTTGATAGCGTCCATCTCGACTGGCAAAGGCATGGGCCCCAGCTTCGATGGCACGCCAGTCATTACCAGTGGCAATCAAAATGGCATCAATACCATTAAAAATCCCTTTATTGTGAGTAGCTGCTCGGTAGGGATCAGCCTGTGCAAACTGGCTAGCCAAAGCTATTTTCTCCGCAATTTCTCGTCCTTGATCCCTTTGGGGACTCAAGTAGCGAAAGGCGATACGACAGCTTGCAGTCACCAGAGAATCGGTCGCGTAGTTGGACAAAATTCCCATAAGACTCTGTCCCTGACTGAGTTCTTCTAAGACTGGTTTCAAGGCTTCCAGCATGGTGTTAAGCATATTGGCTCCCATGGCTTCCTGAGTATCGACATGGAGATAAACAACGAGAAAGTCTGTTTCACCTTTGATCTGCTCTACATGCAAATCACGCGCCCCGCCACCACGTTTAACGATGGACGGATAGGCTTGATTGGCAAGTTCTAAGAGCTCCGCTTTCTTGCTGGCAATCTTCTCTTGCGCTTGTTCAGGATTAGCAACTTGATAAATGGCTACCTGACCAATCATCTGGCGCTCATGTACTTGAGCAGTAAAGCCACCTGCTCGCTTGATGATTTTACTTGCATAGCTGGCCGCAGCAACCACTGAGGGTTCTTCTGTCACATAGGGAACTGTGTAGTCCTGACCGTTCACCAAAAGCTCTGGAATGATAGAATAAGGCAGAGAAAAAGTTCCCACTACATTCTCACTCAGCTGATCTGCAACTGCCAAGCTGATTTGTTCATCCTGCTCCAGACTGGTTTGCTTTTCAGGACTAAGGAGCGCCTGAGCTTTCAGTAACTCAAGGCGCTCATGGTATGACTTTTTAGAAAATCCATTCCAACTTCTCTTCATTATTTTTCAACCTTGCTATAACGGCGTTGGTGGTCGACAATTTCAACCAAGGCATAGTCTTGATGTTCATAGCCTGCAAATTGGGCTGAACCAGATTCATCCAACTGCACCTCTTCGAAGAAGACTTTTTCATAGTCTGCAACAGACAATGCTGTACGTTGTTTGAGTTTGTTCAAGCGATCCTTATCAAGGTAAGCCTCATAGCCTTCGACCAATTCACCACTAAAGAACTCTGAAACCGCTCCACTTCCGTAACTGTAGAGGGCAATTTTATCTCCAGCCTTCAAATTCTCTGCATTTTCCAAAAGAGAAAGGAGCCCGAGGAAGAGGGAACCTGTGTAGATATTCCCAATCATCTGACTATAGAGAATGGACTTATCAAAGTTTTCTTGCAAACTATCCTGTTTTTCTTTAGACAAAGTTTTGTCCATCATCTTGCGCAAGCCTTTTAGGGCCAACTTAGGATAAGGCAAATGGAAGCAGATAGCCGCAAAGTCATCCATAGTCCAATCATAGCGTTTCTTGTATTCATCCCAAGTCGTTGTCAGGCAATCAAGATACTGTTGGGTCGAGTACATGCCGTTTACATAAGGAGTGCTTGAATAGTTCGGACGCCAGAAATCCATGATGTCGCGCGTTTGAGCAACGTTATCATTGTTAAAGGCCATGATACGCGGATTTTGGGTGATCAACATCGCCACACTTCCAGCACCCTGAGTTGGTTCGCCCGGAGTTCCGACACCATACTTGGCAATATCACTGGCAATGACCAAAACCTTAGATTCTGGAGAATTTTCCACATGCAATTTAGCATAATGGAGGGCAGCTGTTGCTCCATAGCAGGCTTCTTTGATTTCAAAGCTACGGGCGAAAGGCTGAATGCCTAATAGGCCATGAACAAAGACTGCCGCTGCCTTACTCTGGTCAATCCCTGACTCGGTCGCCACGATGACCATGTCGATTTCTTCTTTTTCTTTATCTGTGAGGATAGAGTTGCTGGCACTAGCAGCCAAGGTAACAATGTCCTCAGTCAGTGGCGCAATACTAATTTCATTTAACAAGAGTCCCTTGCTAAATTTTTCGGGGTCAACTCCCCTCGCTTCTGCTAGGTCTTGTAATTTCAAGACATATTGACTGGTCGCAAAACCAATCTTATCAATACCGATTGTCATATTTACCTCTGTTTTTTCATTCATTGTAAAAAATCGTTTCATTCTATTTTATCACAAATAGGGGCAAAAGAGAGAAAAAAGACTTGATTCACCAAATCAAGTCTTTTTCTTTGACAGCCTTAGGAGGAGATTCCTCGTTGTTTTCGGATATAGTAATAGAGCTTTAAAATCACCGTTCCACTAGCCATCCCGATAGAAATGACCAGAGCCAACATAACCACCAAGGTCGCGCTGGCAAGAGCATGACTGTAATCACCTGTTACAAAAAAAGCAGTCGTCCGATAGGAAAGATAACCTGGCACCAAGGGGGCAAGAATAGCCAAGACAAAGACCACTGCTGGTGTCTTGTAGAGAATACTTAAAATCTGGCTGATACAAGAACCTACCACAGCCGCGATAAAGGTCGCAACGATGACATTGGTTGGTTCTTTGAGTAAGAGATAGAGGAGCCAAACGCCCATTCCCAAAACCCCACCAGGCAGAAGCATGGAGCGTTGGACATTCAGTACGATGAGAAAGTTGATAATGGCGAGCAAACTCGCCACCGCTTGGAGTAAAATACTTGTTAGAGTCATCTTATGTCATCAAAACCAGGGCGACAGAAGTGCCAGCCCCTAGAGCGAGGGTAATGAGCAGAGATTCAAACATCTTGCTCATACCAGAGTTGATATGATTGGTCATGATATCTCGAACCGCATTTGTCAGAGCAATCCCTGGAACAAAGGGCATGACGGCTCCTGCTATGATTAGGTCTGCAGTCGAAGGAAATCCAGTATAGCGAGCCCAGAACTGGGCAATCAAGCCAAAAACAAAGGCACCCGCAAAAGCTGTTACAAAAGGAATTCGGATAAACTTCTCGACATAGAGAGAGAAAGCAAAACCAAACAAGGTCGCAACGCCTGCTCCAAAAGCATCATAGACATTGCCGCCAAACATAATCGAGAAGAAAGGAGCACTGAGGGTTGCTGCTACAGTCACTTGGAGCTTGCTATAAGGAAGAGCTTGATTTCTGATTTCCTTCAGCTTTTTAAAAGCTGTAGAAAGATCAATCTGGCCACCCACAAGTTCTCGTGATACTTGGTTGACATCACAGACTTTTTCGATGTTATAGGAGGATGACGTCACCCGTTTCATCCGAGAAATATTGGTGTTTTCAATCGAAAAGAAAATAGCTGCAGGCATGGCAAGAACATTGCAATCCACTATTCCCTGTGAATGGGCAATGCGAATCATGGTGTCCTCAACCCGATGAATCTCCGAACCACTTTTCAGGAGAATGGTTCCAGCTAGCATAATCACATCAATGACAGCATTTAACTCTTTTGATTCGTCCATTTTCTACTCCTATTTTCTACTCCCTTTATTCTATCACAAAAGTTCATGAAAAAAAATCTTTGTCATGAAATCATGACAAAGATTGGGTTAATTTCGTTCATTACTTGACGTTCTACTGCCATCTGAAGAATCCGTTGTAGGGTTGCTACCTTGATTGTTACTCTGTGAAGGCGTCGTGTCTGTTCCTGGATTTCTGTGTTGAGACGAACTTGATGAAGAAGGAAGTGGTTTTGGTTTATAAATAGAAATCTTAACACGTGTTTTATTGAGATCTACCTTTTCTCCAGGTTTAGGGTCCTGACTAACAACTGTTCCTGCAGTAGTTCCTTCAGGAGCAGTTGATACTTCCACAACTTCGATATTGGCCTCTTTTACACCAACAATCTGAGTCAAATTGTTCTTAGTAAATTCGAGACTTGAACCAATGTAACTTGGCATCGAAACGCTGGTCACCTTCTTAGCAACTGTTAAGGTAATCGTGCTGGCTTTCGTGAGATCGTAAGTACTTCCTGCAGCTGGGGTTTGCCTAATGACTGTTCCTGGATCGCTTTCGCTAGATTCCTCTTCCTCAACCTTGATAAGATTTTCTGGAACCTTTTTCCCTTTGAGCTCTGCGACAACATCCGAGGACTTACGTCCTACATAGTTACTTAGTTGGAAGGATTGCTTACCTGATGAAACGATTAGATTTACTTTGCTTCCTTCTTTTCGACCACTTCCAGCTTCTGGGTCTGTTCGAATGACGCGACCTTCGGCTACTGTCTCACTGGCCTCTGTTTTTTCTTCACCTACTTCAAAATTAGCCTTTTTAAGGGCTTCTTTTGCCTCTGCTACTGTCTGTCCCGATACATTTGGAATAGCAATAGTCGCTGGAGTTCGGGAGAAGATCCAAATCAAAGAGGCTGCAACTAGCAAGGCACTGGCCAGTAAAATCATGTAGCGAGCTTTAAACTTCCGTTTTTTCGCTGGTTTTGGTACTGGTGCTTCATCTACCACCTGCTGAGTCTGCTCTTTTGATTGAGGCCGCTCTAATTGTGGCTTAGCCTTCGGAATAGAGGTTAGAGTGCTTTGTGGAACTTTAGGCAAGGTCTTGGTATCAACCTTGCTTGCCTCATCAAAGACTAGCTTTGGTTCTCTCCTACGATTGTGAGACAAACAACTCGACAAGTCCACATACATTTCTGATACAGACTGGTAGCGATCTGTCAATTTCTTGGCCGTTGCCTTGATAACGACATTTTCCAAAGCTTGTGGTACTGCTGGATTCTCAGCGATAACAGATGGAAGTGGTTTTTGGAAATGCTGGAGGGCAATAGTCACTGCACTATCCCCATCATAAGGGATATGTCCAGTCAACATTTCATAGAAAATAATCCCCATAGCATAGATGTCACTCTGCACAGTTGCCTTGGAACCACGAGCCTGCTCAGGTGAGAGATAGTGGACTGAACCGAGCATGGAGTTGGTCTGTGTCAGACTGGTCTCTGCAAAAGCCACGGCAATCCCAAAGTCTGTAACTTTGGCAGTTCCATCTGGTGTCAAGAGGATATTTTGAGGTTTCAAATCTCGGTGGATAATCCCTCTCGTATGCGCCAGACGCATCGCCAAGAGAATCTGTCCCATAATACGGACGGCTTCTTCATTTGAGAGAGGGGAGTGTTCTTTGATATAACGTTTGAGGTCAAGCCCTGCCACATACTCCATAGCTAGGTACTGCTGACCGTCTTCCTCACCGATATCTGTTATTCGAACGATATGGGGATGATCCAGATCCGCCATGGCTCTCGCTTCACGTTGAAAACGTGCCACAGCAATCGGATCTGTCTGATAGTTAGTCCTCAGGACCTTAACCGCCACTTCTTCCCCGTCTAGGATCAAATCCTTGGCCAAGTAAACATCTGCCATGCCTCCTCGACCAATCTGTTTGACAATCCGATATCGTCCGGCAAAAATCTTGCCGATCTGGATCATTCTACTTCCTCCTCATTCATGTGAACAAGGGCAACCGTGATATTATCTAAGCCTCCTGCATTGTTTGCAAAACGAATCAAAGTTGCCGCCTTGTCTGCCAAGGAAATATCACTCGTTACAATATCGTAGATATCGCTTCCTGAGATCATATTGGTCAAGCCATCACTGTTGAGCAAGAGGTAGTCTCCTGGCTCTAGGCTAACCATGCCAAAATCTGGTTGAATTTCATCTTTTTGCCCAATGGATTGGGTAATGATATTTTTCTGCGGATGAATTTCTGCCTCCTCTGGAGTTAGCTGGCCAGCCTTTAGCAGAGCATTAACCAAAGAATGATCACTTGTGAGCTGGCGATAATCTTCACCACGGATCAAACCAATACGAGAATCACCAATATGGGCATAAATAGCTTGATTTCCAATAATGGCTACTGCTTCAAGCGTTGTTCCCATCCCCTTATAGGCTTCGTCTTTCCCCATCTGATGAATTTTTTGATTTTCAAGTTCCAGATAGTGGGCAAACCATTCACGGATCTCATTGACGGTGTCGATTTGGGTATCAACCCAAGCCACGCCCAGATCTGTCACCGCCATCTCACTAGCGATATTGCCTGCACGGTGTCCTCCCATCCCATCAGCCAAGAGGATCATGGTGCGCCCTGCTCGGTTGACAAAGTGATTGACATAGTCTTGGTTATTTGTTCGTTTCTGACCAACATCTGTTAATAATGCTATTTCCATTGTGTCAGTTCCTTCCTAATCTGATATCTTGCGGAATTGGCTGATAAAGAATCCATCACTTCCGTACAATTCAGGAGTAATCAAGATACAGCCATCCTTCAAAATATCCTTGCATTCGTGTTCTAGTTTAACCTGCTCGAACTCGGGGTGACTTTCTAAAAATGCCTCAACGACGTGAAAGTTCTCCTCTGAGACGATAGTGCAGGTACTATACGTTATTATACCACCTTTTCGTAAGGTTTGACAAACACTACCTAGTATTTCCAACTGAATTTGCTGTAATGATGCGAAATCCGCCGTTTCTTTATTGTATTTGATATCTGGTTTGCGACGCAAAAGTCCAATCCCAGAACAAGGAGCATCTACTAAGATCTTGTCAAAGTAGTCCCGACCGAAAAATTCATGTACTTTTCTGGCGTCCAATTTTTGTGTTTGAACCCGATCCGCCACACCCAGACGTTGGGCATTTTCTTGGATTAAATCCAACTTATGATCATACAAGTCCAGAGCAGTAACCTGACCTGTCGTGAGATAAGAAGCCATATGGGCTGTTTTCCCACCCGGAGCGGCACAGGCATCTAGGACCTGTTCATCACCTTGTAGATGAAGAGTCGGAGCAACCAATTGACTAGACTCATCTTGGATGGTAATGGCCCCTTCTGCGAACAAATCATGTCCTGCAAAGTGGCCTTGCTCCTTGACCAGACCAGTGGCTGCCAAAGGGGAATCAGCCGCCTCTAACAAAGCTTTGATTTCCTCTTTTCGGCTCAAGTCGGTCACCCGAATACTGGCCTTATTTCGCACCAAGAGACTTTTAAAGATGGCTTGTGCTCGCTCTTCACCGTATTCTTCCTTAAGTTTAGACACGAGCCAAACCGGGAGAGAATAGGCGATGGAATCACGCTTATTTTTGCGTTTGATGCTGTCAACATCTGGCCAGCCTTCTCGCAAAATACGACGAAGGACGGCGTTGACCAATTTTTCACTGCCTTTTTTACGGAATTTAGCTATTTCCACCGCTTCATTGACCACTGCGTGATCGGGAATCTTATCCAGAAAACGGAGTTGGTAGATACTCATAAGGAGCAGGATATAGAGCCAGTTATCTAGCTTGTCTCGGTCTTCGATAAAGTGGGACAGGTACCATTCCAGAGTCAGTTTGCGGGTTACCGTTCCGTAGACAATCTCTGTTACTAAACCCTTGTCTGCTGCTGAGAGTTGACTCCCCTTGAGGTGTTTATTTAAGGCAATATTTGAATATGCTTGATTGACAAAAACATCCTCTAGCACTGCTAGGGCGAGACTTCTAGCCGTTTCTACTTTAGTCACCAAATCGTTCTCCTACTGTCAATGTCCGTCCCACTCCGTTGAGGAAGGAAGCAATGTCCATCTTAGGCTTCCCAGCTGGCTGCACTTGCTTGAGAGACAGAGCCCCTTCTGCCGTAGCGACAATCAATTCCTTCTTGCCAATTGAGAGGATCTCGCCTGGAGCTCCCTGACCTTCTACAGGTAGGGCTTCATAGATCTTAAAGCGGTCTCCCTTGAGAAAAGTATGGGCAACAGGCCATGGATTCATCCCTCGGATTTGGTTAAAGAGTTGACGGTTAGTCTTATTCCAGTCCAACTTTTCTTCTTCTGGTTTGATATTTGGCGAGAAAGTGACTAGACTTGGGTCCTGAGGCACAGGTTTGATCTCCCCAGCAATATAGGCAGGAAGGGTGTCCAAAAGCAAGTCACGACCAATAATCGCTAATTTTTCAAACAAGGTGCCGACATTGTCTTCATCTGTGATGGGAATACTGCGACGGGAAATCATATCCCCTGCATCCATTTCCTTAACCATCTCCATAATGGTCACGCCAGCTTCCTCATCCCCTTGAATCAAGGCATAATGAATGGGTGCGCCACCGCGGTGTTTTGGAAGGAGGGAGGCGTGAACATTGACCGCAAAATCCATGCTATCAAGAAGTTTACTTGGGAGAAACTGCCCAAAAGCAGCAGTGATAATCCCATCGGCTCCTAGCTTCATAATGGCTTCCATCTCTGGACTTCCAGATAATTTTTCAGGTTGGTAGATGGGAAGGCCAGCTTCTTTGGCAGCCTGCTTGACTGGGGTTTCTTGGATCACTTTTTTTCGGCCGACAGCACGGTCTGGCTGGGTCACAACAGCTAGGATCTCGTAACGGTCGTCTGATAACAACCCCTTCAAAACTGTCGCTGAAAAATTAGGGGTCCCCATAAAGATTAGTTTTGTCATTTCTTCTCCTTCTTATAAAAATTGCTGTGGCTCATGGTCAATACTGAGACGAAGCTCGCTATTTTCCCGTTCTTGAGTCAAGGCCAAGACCTGATTGAGGGTTGGACCCAGCTCATCTTCTAAACGGTATTTAATCAAAATCTGGTAATGATAAAGGTTGTGGGTGCGGGCAATGGGTTTTGGTGTCGGTCCAAGGATTTTACTAGTTTCCGATAAACCTGAGCGCAAAATTCCCATGACTTCATAGGCACGTTTGACAACCTCTTCTTCTTTCTTATGAGAGAGGGTAATTCCAATAGTGAAATAATAAGGCGGATAGCCGAGTTGGCGCCTAATACTCATTTCATAGGCATAAAAACCTTCGTAGTCATGGTCTTTGGCAAAACGAATGGCATAGTGCTCAGGATTGTATGACTGAATCAAGACCTGCCCAGCTTTTTCCGCACGACCTGCCCGACCAGCCACCTGAGTTAAGAGTTGGAAGGTTCTCTCAGAAGAACGGAAATCAGGCAAGTTTAGGGCTGTATCCGCATTGAGGACTCCGACTAGGGTCACATTTGGAAAATCCAAGCCCTTCGCAATCATCTGAGTTCCCAACAAGATATCTGCTTCACTTCGCCCAAACTGGTCCAGAAGAGCTTGGTGACTGCCTTTCTTGCGGGTCGTATCCACATCCATCCGTAGAATGCGGGCCTGAGGAAAGAGTTCTACCAGTTCATCATAGGCTTTCTGAGTCCCTGTACCGTAGTAGCGAATGCTGCGGCTCTGACAGTTTGGACAGGCCTGAGGAATCCCCTTCGAAAAACCACAGTAATGGCAGTTCATGGTCTTGGTATCCATGTGGAGAGTCAGAGAAATGTCACAGTTGGGACAGCTATCTACCGTCCCACACTCCCGACACATAACAAAGCTAGAATAACCCCGACGGTTGAGCATGAGGACTACCTGCTCTTTTTTATCCAGACGGTCTTGGATGGCCTCTAGCAAAGGAGGGGTAAAGTTTGATGTCTCATTTTGTCCGATATAGTCCCGAAAATCAATCACTTGAACCTCGGGAATCGTAGCCAAAGGATTGGCTCGTTGGGTCAGACGTAAGTGGTGATAGACACCTTTTCCAGCTCGCGCACGGCTTTCTAAGCTCGGTGTCGCTGAACCAAGGACCAGAGCAGCTTGATTGTACTGGGCCCGTAGAATGGCGACCTCTCTAGCATGATAACGGGGATTGCTGTCTTGCTTGTAACTAGCTTCATGCTCTTCATCGATAATCATGACACCGAGATTTTTCAGAGGAGCAAAGATGGCCGATCTAGCCCCAACTACAACTTGAGCATCTCCACGTTCCACCTTGCGCCATTCATCGTACTTTTCACCATTGGACAAGCCTGAATGAAGGATGGCTACTTTCTCGCCAAAACGAGCAATGAAACGCTCCGTCATTTGTGGCGTCAGAGAAATCTCAGGTACCAGCAAAATAGCCGTCTTACCCTTGTCCAAGGCTCCTTGGATAATCTGCAAGTAAACCTCTGTCTTCCCACTTCCTGTAATCCCTTGAAGGAGGAAGGGAGGCTGTTGACTGCCAATAGCACTGATAACAGCATCGCGAGCTTGTCTTTGCTCTGGGTTCAGCTCCAAAGGTCTACTTGCTTCAGTGCCTTCAAAATAAACAGCTGAACGTTGCACTTCCTTTTGGACAAGGCTTAGAGCTCCTTGATCCACAAAAAAGTTGACTTGCTCCCGCGAATAAGACTCTAACAAACTAGCCAGAGGAGCACTTCCAGGATGAGACAGCAAATAGTCTCTCAGCTCTGCCTTTTTCTTGGCACGCGTAGAAATCTCAATCTGCTCTAGTCGAGTATCATCAACCTCATACCAAGACTGGGTCTTGACCTTCTTTTGATCGACTGCTTGGTATTCTAAACGGAGTAGCCCTTTTCTGGTCAAGCGCATCATTTCTGCCTGTTTGGCAAGGTCTAGAGAAGAAAAGGCTAGCGAAGCTTCTGAACCAAACAAACGCTCTTTGTCATCCTGACTCAGACCTTCCAGAGGATAGAGAATCTTATCATAGCTGGAGTTTAAAAATCCCGGAAGCATAGCTTTTAGAATGGAGATTTTGTAAGAAAAGACGGACTTACGTAACTCCTCGGCTAGCCAGAGTTGCTCCTGAGTCAAGACTGGAGAAAAGTCCAGCACTTCTGCAATCTCTTTCAAGTCCTGATCTGCCACCTCTTCATCCGACTGGGACTCCAAGCCAAGAACAATTCCTTGTATCAAACGATTGCCCTTGCCGAAGGGGACATGGACCCGCATACCGACTTCCAGCATTTCCAGAAATTCCTCAGGAACCTTGTAACTGTATGGCTGGTCCGTCTGCATCAAGGGAACATCCACGATAATCTTTGCGATTGCCATTTTCTCACCTCCTTCTTGTCAGTAAATTCTAGCAATAGAAAAAATAAGATTGAGTCCCCCCAACCTTAAATTTTTTCACCATCTTCTTTTTCTTTAGCGATTTGCTCTTTGATTTTCTTTTCTTCTTCTTCTTTGCGGCGTTTTTCTTCTTCGATACGGAGACGAACCGCTTCACGTTTTCCTTCTGGATCTGGGTGAATGGTTACATTTCCAGACTCGATTTCTTCCAAAGCACGAAGAGTTGATTTTTCAGACTTAAACTCTTGAGTTGCTGGCGCGCCTGCTTCTAGTTCGTGGGCACGTTTTGCTTCCAAGATTACGAGTGAATATTTTGATGGCACCTTGTCGAGCAAGGTATCAATAGAGGGTTTTAACATCATTTGCTTGTACCTGTTTCCTATAGTTTATCGAGTAGTTGGAGATTTTGGCAACATCTCCTGATAGTGACCAATGACACGGTCCACACGGAAGTGTTCTGCTTCGATCACACGCTTGACACGTTCAGCAGCGAGGGGCACCTGATCGTTGACAATGGCATAATCATACTCACGCATGAGAGCAATTTCTTCCTTGGCTTTTTCGATTCGTTGGGCAATCACTTCAGCGCTATCTGTTCCACGACCTACCAAACGATCTTGCAATTCATCCAAATCTGGTGGCGTTAAAAAGATAAAAACAGCATCTGGAACCTTTTTCTTAACCTGAAGGGCTCCTTGGACTTCAATCTCAAGAAATACATCGATTCCCTTGTCCAAAGTTTCATTGACATAGGTCAGAGGAGTTCCATAGTAGTTACCGACATATTCTGCATATTCCAACATCTGACCTTGACGGATCAGCTCTTCAAACTCTTCACGAGTACGGAAGAAATAGTCTACCCCGTCCACTTCACTAGGACGTTGCGCCCGTGTTGTCATCGATACAGAGTATTGAAATTGATTCTCAGAACTCTCAAAAATCTCTCTTCTAACCGTTCCTTTCCCAACTCCTGAAGGACCAGAAAAAACGATTAGCAAGCCTCGGTCTGCCATTATGTCTCCTTTAGTTAGTCTGTGAAATAAAGTGAAATTTCTCTCGGATACTGATGATTGCGTCAGTTATCCTTCTACAGTCTTTCTATCTAGTGTAACAAAAAAGCAGTAATTTTTCAACTGCTCTTTCTTATTTATTTCGCATAATCTACTGCACGAAGTTCGCGGATCACGGTTACCTTGATATTTCCTGGGTAATCGAGATTGTTTTCAATTTTCTCACGAACTTTGTGAGCCAAGATTGTGACTTTGTCATCTTTGATTTGTCCTGGATTAACCATGATACGAATTTCACGACCTGCTTGAAGGGCAAAGCTATTTTGCACTCCTTCAAAGCCATTGGCAATTTCTTCCAAATCATGGAGACGCTTGATATAGCTTTCAAGAGACTCGCTACGAGCACCTGGACGCGCCGCACTCAAGGCATCTGCTGCAGCAACGATCACTGCAATGACGCTTTCGGCTTCGACATCGCCGTGGTGGCTAGCAATCGTATTCACCACAACTGGGTGTTCCTTGTACTTACGAGCCAACTCTGTACCAATCTCAACGTGGCTACCTTCAACCTCGCGGTCAATAGCCTTCCCGATGTCATGAAGGAATCCAGCACGACGGGCAAGAGCTGCATTTTCACCAAGTTCACTGGCGATGATACCAGATAACTTAGCAACCTCAATCGAATGACGCAAGACATTTTGTCCATAAGAAGTACGGAACTGCAAGCGTCCCATGATCTTCATCAAGTCTGGATGAAGGTTTGGCGCACCAATCTCATAGGCAGCAGCCTCACCGTATTCACGGATTTTATTATCAATCTCTTGACGGTTTTTCTCCACCAACTCCTCGATACGAGCTGGGTGGATACGGCCATCCTTGAGCAACATTTCCATGGTCATACGAGCAATTTCACGACGAATCGGATCAAATCCTGACAAGGTTACCACTTCCGGTGTATCGTCGATAATCACATCGACCCCTGTCAAACTTTCAAAGGTACGAATATTGCGACCTTCACGACCGATAATGCGCCCCTTCATGGTATCATCTGGTAGGTGAACTGTCGAGTTTGTTGACTCTGCTACATAGTCACCAGCGATACGCTGCAT
Organism: Streptococcus oralis; assembly: GCF_003944215.1. GTDB lineage: Bacteria > Bacillota > Bacilli > Lactobacillales > Streptococcaceae > Streptococcus > Streptococcus oralis_BI. The sequence continues at coordinate 124,825 of NZ_RJVZ01000005.1, forward strand.
AGCCTGAACCAAGATATCTTTGGCAATCTTATCTGAACGCTCCTTCACTTCTTGCTCAGCCTCACGAATGCGGCTAGCAATTTCCTTGGTCAAGTTTTCCTCTGTTTGAGCCAAGATAATATCTCGAGCCTCAGTCTGGGAAAGCGAACCGATACGTTCAAGTTCAGCTTCTTTTTGTCTTTCGACTTCCTCTAATTGCTCTTCACGTGCATCAAGGTTTTTTGCTCTATCAGAAATACTTTGTTCTTTTTGTTCAAGTGTTTTTTCTTTGTTCGTCAAATTGTCGTCCTTACGGTCAAGGCTCGTAGCTCTCTCCGTCAAACGACTTTCAATTTGCTTGAGCTCCTGACGTTCTGACTTAAATTCAGCGTCCACTTCTTCACGGTATTTTCTGGCTTCCTCTTTGGCCTCCAATAGTGCTTCTTTTTTAAGAGACTTGCTTTCGCTCTTGGCTTCATTTAGCAATAAATCCGCTTCGCGCTCAGCTTGTCCTCGTAAATTAGTTGCTTCTTGTTCAGCATTTAGAAGCATCAACTCTGCAGCCTCTTGAGATGATTTCATCTTAGCTGAGATGCTGACATATCCAATGACTAAACCAATGATGACGGCAAAAACAACAATCGCAATGGTCATGATTTCCATGTTTTTACCTCATTAAATTTGTTTATCGAATGACATACATTCCTTAATATTCTATCATAAAAAACCGATTTCCACAAACCCAAATTGAAGAGTTTTGTGTGATTTTTTGAAGAAATTCCTTGGATTTTCAAGCAAGATTAAGATTCTTTAAAAATTTAAATTTTCATGAAAGTCGAGGCAAAAAAGAGTAATCACCCACCAAAGACTACTTCTACAAATGGCTTAAAGAAAGTTCAGAAACAAGTGAAAGCGGTTCACTGTAGACAGATTTAACAGCCAGATCTCCATCATCACACTACTTCAAAATACCAAAATTATACTGAATAAATTTCACATATTCCAACATCTCAGTCGCGCTATAATAAAGCCTTTTATCCTCAAACTTTCAGAGAAACTTTAGCACCTTGTGAGATTGACAGCCAGACGTTGACTTGTTCTAGTAAACTTCGCCATTAGTTGGAAGCAATCAGCAAGAATATAAGATATCTAGTATTTGATTTTCAAAATTTCAAAAATTTAGAGTGATAATTCTCGTTACTTTGAATGTTAGAAAAGAGAGAACCAATCTGATTCTCTCTCATGCTTAGTTAGATCTCACCCTCTACATCTACAGTTGACAAAGAGCCAAAAACCCCAGATAGCCTTAGGCATCTGGGGTTCTTGTTTTCGTCGCTAAAATGATATCAACAATTTCATTTTAGTCGATTTTTGGGACTTAGTCTTCTAAATCCATTTCAGAAGCTGCTGATTTCTTCTTCTTGCCAAGAAGAGAGGCAGTTGCCAAGGCAGCTACTCCTAATCCAAGACCAGCAAATTGGTTACTTGCAGTTCCTGTATTTGGAAGTTTTCTACCGTTTGAACGTCCTGGTCCAGCAGGTTGCTGTGCAGGAGCTTGTGAGTGGTTCAATGCACTTGAGATTGAAGCACTGTCAGACAAGCTAGCTGAGGTGCTTGCGCTGTTGCTCATGCTTGTGCTTGTTGAAACTGATTCACTTGTGCTGATTGAAGCACTTACGCTGTTGCTCAAGCTTGCTGAAGTACTTGCTGAAGTTGAGGCATTGCCTGAACCATTGCTTGTACTTGTTGAAACTGAACCACTACCTGAGTTGTTGCTTGCGCTGATTGAAGCAGAAGCTGATTGGCTTGCTGATACAGATGCTGAAGTGCTTTGACTTGCAGATACTGATGCTGAAGCTGATTGACTAGCTGAGCCATTGCTTGTGCTTGTTGAACCTGAACCGCTACCTGAGTTGTTGCTTACACTGATTGAGGCAGAAATGCTGTCACTCAAGCTTGTGCTTGTTGAGACTGACTCACTTGCGCTGATTGATGCTGAAGTACTATCGCTCAATGACACACTTACTGATTTGCTGAGTGAAACTGATTCACTTGCACTTACAGATTCAAGGTAGCTAGGAAGGTTAAACTCTGGCTTAGATTCGCTTGTTGGCTCACCCTTACTATAGCTGAATGAGTTAGATTGTTGTGACGCACTTGTACTCAAACTACTTGAAACGCTATTGCTAAGTGATGTAGATGTGCTTACGCTGTTACTCAAGCTTACTGAAGTACTTGTTGAAACTGAAGTACTACTTGAGTTGTTGCTTGCTGATTCAGATGCACTGATTGAAGCAGATACGCTATTGCTCAAGCTTGTGCTTGCTGATTGGCTAGCACTGATTGAAGCAGATACGCTATTGCTCAAGCTTGTGCTTGCTGATTGACTAGCACTGATTGAAGCAGACACGCTGTTGCTCATGCTTGTGCTTGCTGATTCAGATGCACTGATTGAAGCAGATACGCTATTGCTCAAGCTTGTGCTTGCTGATTGGCTTGCACTGATTGAAGCAGATACACTGTTGCTCATGCTTGTGCTTGCTGATTGGCTAGCACTGATTGAAGCAGATACACTGTTGCTCAAGCTTGTGCTTGCTGATTCAGATGCACTGATTGAAGCAGATACGCTATTGCTCAAGCTTGTGCTTGCTGATTGGCTTGCACTGATTGAAGCAGATACACTGTTGCTCATGCTTGTGCTTGCTGATTGGCTAGCACTGATTGATGCAGATACACTGTTGCTCAAGCTTGTGCTTGCTGATTCAGATGCACTGATTGAAGCAGATACGCTGTTGCTCAAGCTTGTGCTTGCTGATTGGCTAGCACTGATTGATGCAGATACGCTGTTGCTCAAGCTTGTGCTTGCTGATTGGCTAGCACTGATTGAAGCAGATACGCTGTTGCTCAAGCTTGTGCTTGCTGATTGGCTTGCACTGATTGATGCAGATACGCTGTTGCTCAAGCTTGTGCTTGCTGATTGGCTAGCACTGATTGATGCAGATACGCTGTTGCTCAAGCTTGTGCTTGCTGATTGGCTAGCACTGATTGAAGCAGATACGCTGTTGCTCAAGCTTGTGCTTGCTGATTGGCTAGCACTGATTGATGCAGATACACTGTTGCTCAAGCTTGTGCTTGCTGATTCAGATGCACTGATTGAAGCAGATACGCTGTTGCTCAAGCTTGTGCTTGCTGATTGGCTAGCACTGATTGAGGCAGATACACTGTTGCTCAAGCTTGTGCTTGCTGATTGGCTAGCACTGATTGATGCAGATACACTGTTGCTCAAGCTTGTGCTTGCTGATTGGCTAGCACTGATTGAGGCAGATACGCTGTTGCTCAAGCTTGTGCTTGCTGATACTGAAGCACTGATTGAAGCAGACACGCTGTTGCTCAAGCTTGTGCTTGCTGATTCAGATGCACTGATTGAAGCAGATACGCTGTTGCTCAAGCTTGTGCTTGCTGATACTGAAGCACTGATTGAAGCAGACACGCTGTTGCTCAAGCTTGTGCTTGCTGATTCAGATGCACTGATTGAGGCAGATACGCTGTTGCTCAAGCTTGTGCTTGCTGATTGGCTAGCACTGATTGAGGCAGATACGCTGTTGCTCAAGCTTGTGCTTGCTGATTGGCTAGCACTGATTGAAGCAGATACACTGTTGCTCAAGCTTGTGCTTGCTGATTCAGATGCACTGATTGATGCAGATACTGATGCTGAAGCTGATTGGCTTGCACTTACAGACGCTGAAGCTGATTCACTTGAGCTTACTGATGCTGAAGCTGATTGGCTTGCAGATACTGATGCGCTAGCTGATTGGCTAGCTGATACAGACGCTGAAGCTGATTCACTTGAGCTTACTGATACTGAAGTTGATTGACTAGCTGATACAGACGCTGAAGCTGATTCACTTGAGCTTACTGATGCTGAAGCTGATTGGCTTGCAGATACTGATGCTGAAGTTGATTCACTTGAGCTTACTGATGCGCTAGTTGATTGACTTGAGCTTACTGATGCTGAAGCTGATTCACTTGCAGATACTGATGTTGAAGCTGATTCACTTGAGCTTACTGATGCTGAAGTTGATTGACTTGAGCTTACTGATGCGCTAGTTGATTGGCTTGCACTTACAGACGCTGAAGCTGATTCACTTGCAGATACTGATGTGCTTGCTGATTGGCTTGCACTTACAGATGCTGAAGTTGATTGACTTGAGCTTACTGATGCTGAAGTTGATTGACTAGCTGATACAGACGCTGAAGCTGATTCACTTGAGCTTACTGATGCGCTTGCTGATTGACTTGCAGATACTGATACTGATGCTGAAGTTGATTCACTTGAGCTTACTGATGCGCTAGTTGATTGACTTGAGCTTACTGATGCGCTAGTTGATTGGCTTGCACTTACAGACGCTGAAGCTGATTCACTTGCAGATACTGATGCTGAAGTACTTTGACTTGCAGATACAGACGCTGAAGCTGATTGACTTGCAGATACTGATGCGCTAGTTGATTGGCTTGCACTTACAGATGCTGAAGCTGAGGCACTTGCAGATACTGATGCGCTTGCTGATTGGCTAGCTGATACAGATGCTGAAGCTGATTCACTTGCAGATACTGATGCTGAAGTACTTTGACTTGCAGATACAGACGCTGAAGCTGATTGACTTGCAGATACTGATGCGCTAGTTGATTGGCTTGCACTTACAGATGCTGAAGCTGAGGCACTTGCAGATACTGATGCGCTAGCTGATTCACTTGCAGATACAGACGCTGAAGTTGATTGACTTGCAGATACTGATGCGCTTGCTGATTGGCTAGCTGATACAGATGCTGAAGTTGATTGGCTTGAGCTTACTGATGCGCTTGCTGATTGGCTAGCTGATACAGATGCTGAAGCTGATTGACTTGCAGATACTGATGCGCTTGCTGATTGGCTAGCTGATACAGATGCAGAGTGGCTCGCGCTTGCTGAGATAGAAGCTGAGTTCTGGTTGTTAGATGCTGAAGCTGAGGCACTTTGGCTTGCTGATACTGATGCTGAAGTACTTTGACTTGCAGATACAGACGCTGAAGCTGATTGGCTTGCTGATACAGACGCAGAGTGGCTCGCGCTTGCTGAGATAGAAGCTGAGTTCTGGTTGTTAGATGCTGAAGCTGAGGCACTTTGGCTTGCTGATACTGATGCTGAAGTACTTTGACTTGCAGATACAGACGCTGAAGCTGATTGGCTTGCTGATACAGATGCTGATTGACTAGCACTTACTGATGCTGATGCGCTTTGGCTTGCTGATACAGACGCTGAGTGGCTCGCGCTTGCTGAGATAGAAGCTGAGTTCTGGTTGTTAGATGCTGAAGCTGAGGCACTTTGGCTTGCTGATACAGACGCAGACTGGCTCGCGCTTGCTGAGATAGAAGCTGAGTTCTGGTTGTTAGATGCTGAAGCTGAGGCACTTTGGCTTGCTGATACTGATGCTGAAGTACTTTGACTTGCAGATACAGACGCTGAAGCTGATTGGCTAGCTGATACAGATGCTGATTGACTAGCACTTACTGATGCTGATGCGCTTTGGCTTGCTGATACAGACGCAGAC